>NZ_POYH01000047.1:0-192484 GCF_002899995.1 Acinetobacter sp. AKBS16
GGGTGCTGATAACTGGTTAGGCCAAGCACGTGCTGTCTGGTACGGTTCAATTATTATTGCCTTAGGTCACTTATCAATTGCCCTTACATCTGTATTTGATCAATCTTTCTTTTACTTAGGTTTAGTACTGATTGTTTTAGGTACTGGATTATTTAAAACATGTATTTCCGTGATCGTGGGAACACTATATAAAGCCAATGATGCAAGACGTGATGCAGGTTTTTCCATTTTCTATATGGGAATTAACATGGGCTCATTTATTGCCCCACTTATTACAGGGCTTTTGGCGAAAGACCATGGCTGGCATTTAGGCTTTGGTATTGGTGGCATTGGGATGTTAATTGCTTTATTAATTTTCCGTTTTATGGCAATGCCTCAGCTCCAAACTTTTAATGAGCTACGCCAAGAAGCCAATAGCTGTAGCAAACCTGTCGTAGAAAATAAAAATGCACCTAAAATTGTATTTAGCTTTTTATTCGCAGTTGCAGTCGTTATTGCGCTAACCTTCCTTGGTATCATTCACATCAATCCCGTGGCTGTCGCGACCTATTTAACCGTAGGTATTAGCATTGGGATTATTGCTTATTTTGCATATTTACTTCTTTTCCTGAATTTAGAGCAACATGAAAAATTTAAAATAATTATTTGCTTCGTTTTATTAGCAGCCTCTGCCCTATTCTGGTCAGCTTTCGAACAAAAACCCACAACTTTTACTTTATTTGCGCAAGATTATACGGACCGTATTGTTTTCGGATTTGAGATTCCCACTGTATGGTTTGAATCAATCAATGCTCTTTTTATTATTATCTTTGCTCCAGTTGCAGCTTGGCTATGGGCGAAACTAGGTAAAGCGAATAAAGATCCAAGCTATATCAGCAAATTTATTATTGCGTTGTTATTCGCAGCAGGTGGCTTTTTACTTATGTCTCTAGCCAGTCATTTTGCTATTCATGGCGGAGTAGTTTCACCATTTTGGTTAGTCGGTACTTTATTTCTTCTTACCATAGGTGAACTTTGCTTAAGCCCAATTGGCTTATCAACCATGACCAAACTTGCACCTGATGTCATACGTAGTCAAATTATGGGTTTATGGTTTACAGGTACAGCTCTTGGCAACCTCATGGCAGGTTTAATTGGCGGGCAAGTCTCGGCAGATGGTATTAATCATTTACCTAGCCTATTTATGCGCTGTGTATTAGCCTTGGTTATTGGCGCAATCGTGTTATTTTTATTAAAGAAACCAATGAATAAATTAATGGACAAAAGTACCAACAAAGTTCAACCTGATTTGGAAACGATATGAACGACTTAACTGTTCCAGAAAAACTAGCGAAACTTCTTGAACTCATGACCAATCAAAGTATTGATGCTTTGGTTGTCATGAGTGCAGACCCCCATATGTCTGAATATTTACCAGACTATTGGAAAGCAAGGCAGTGGTTAAGCAGTTTTAGTGGCTCTGTTGGCACTTTAGTTGTGACCCAAAACTTTGCAGGACTCTGGGCCGATGGGCGCTATTGGGTACAAGCCGAACAACAACTCGCTGGAACTGGCTTTCAGTTACAAAAACTGACCAGTGATGAATCTTCTACCCATCTCGCATGGATTGAGAAAAATCTACCGGCGGGTTCGGTTATTTCAGTAAATGGGCAAACACTTTCAATCCAACAATTTAAAGCGTTGGAAAATACAGCAAAGCAACGTGGCTTTAATCTTGAAACACAGCAAGATTTAATTGGTTTGATCTGGTTAAACCGCCCTGAACTTCCTTTAGAGCAGATTCATTTAATGCCTGAAGGATTAAATGCCCTATCTCGTAAAGAAAAAATTCAGGCAATACGCGAAACGTTAAAAACTAAAGCGATTGAAGGACATTTCATTTCATCTTTAGATGATATTGCTTGGGTCTTAAATGCACGTGGACAAGATGTAGAATACAACCCTGTATTCCTTTCGCATTTATATATCAGTGCTCAACAGGCTATTTTATTCATTGATAGCAACAAAGTTGATTTAACTACCCAACAGGCTTTCAAAGCTGATGGCATTGAGATACGTGACTATCAAGATTCAGCTCTGTTTTTAGCAAATATTTCTAATGCATCTGTGCTGTTAGATCCAGCCAAAGTATCGATTTTTCATGAGCAAGCCATCGCAAAAGATATTCAGGTTGTCTACGACATCAACCCAAGTACACTTTTTAAATCGCGTAAACATGAAAGCGAAATTGCTCATATCCGTCATACCATGGTGAAAGATGGTGTTGCCCTTTGCCATTTCTTCAACTGGTTAGAAAAAGCACTTCATCAAGGTCAACGCATTTCAGAACTCACCATTGATGAAAAGATTACGGCTTTCCGTGCTCAACAAGAGGGTTTTATAGGCCCAAGCTTTTCAACGATTGCCGGCTTTAATGCCAATGGTGCTCTACCTCACTACCGTGCAACTGAAGAACATTACTCATTCATTGAAGGCGATGGCCTATTACTCATTGACTCTGGCGGCCAGTATGTTGATGGAACAACGGATATTACCCGTGTTGTTCCTGTAGGAACACCAACAGAGCAACAAAAACGTGACTATACTCTGGTTTTAAAATGTCATATTGCTTTGGCAAAAACGATTTATCCAGAAGGTTTAGCTGCCCCACTACTCGATTCAATTTGTCGCCATACTTTATGGCAACATGGTTTAGATTATCGCCACGGCACAGGTCACGGCGTAGGCTTTGCGCTTAACGTACATGAAGGGCCGCAAGTGCTTTCTTATTACGCACCTATTCATGCCTATAGTAAGTTGCGTGAAGGTATGATTCTTTCCAACGAGCCGGGCTTATACCATGAGGGACAATACGGTATTCGTATTGAGAATCTGGTTGCAAACAGACTTCACTCAGGGTTTGAGAAAACCTACGGCGATTTCTTAGAGTTTGAAACGCTGACCCTTTGCCCCATTCATTTAGATTGTATTGTCGTTGACATGCTAACGGATGAAGAGAAAGACTGGTTAAATGGTTATCATCAAACTGTTCAAGAAAGACTGGCTGAACATTTATCTGGCGATGTTTTAGATTGGTTGATTTATAACACACGTAAGATTTGATCTTCTTGTATGACCAAGGCAGAATAGTTTTTTTATTTATAATAGAAGCTTATTCTGCCTTATTTGTACTTATCTATAATTTCAAAAAACCTCACTTTTTAAAGCCGTTTTTTCTGCAAATTTCTAACGAATGAAATAGTTAAACTGGTTACTTCTTTTTTTGCTATATTAGCCCATTAGAAAGCGGCTTCTTATTTTTCAAACCTAAAAAGTCTTTTCTAAACAGTGAGTATGAATGTGAGTAATATTCTAACTACTCATTAAATATATTTTAATTATCATGAGGTTAAGTTCATCATGCTTCTAATGATCGACAATTACGACTCTTTTACCTACAACATCGTCCAGTATTTTGGCGAGTTGAATCAGGAAGTAAAAGTAGTTCGCAATGATCAAGTCACATTAGAGGATATTGAACGATGGCAACCAAAATATCTTGTGATTGGTCCTGGCCCTTGCTCTCCAAGTGAAGCAGGTATTTCAATTCCTGCAATTAATCATTTTGCCGGAAAAATTCCTTTGCTTGGGGTGTGTTTAGGCCATCAAAGTATTGGGCAAGCTTTTGGCGGGAAAACCAAAACGGTGATGCACGGACGTTTATCTGACATGTACCATAGCAATAAAGGTATTTTCAGTAATCTTCCTAGCCCATTCTCGGCAACTCGTTATCATTCATTAGTGATTGATCAGGAAACCCTACCTGACTGTCTTGAAGTAACGTGCTGGACCAATGAAGCAGATGGCTCAATGGAAGAAATCATGGGCGTTAAACATAAGACACTTCCTGTTGAAGGCGTGCAATTCCATCCGGAATCTATTTTGAGCCAACATGGCCATCAAATCTTTAAAAACTTTTTAGACATCTACGCATAAGTCAGCCGTCAATAGATTGTTTTTAAAGTAATTTGATAAGAACCCTTAATAAAAAAGCCAACTACGATCAGTTGGCTTTTTTATGGCTGAATCAATTACAACTTTAACTGTTGCACAATTGACCCATCTTGTTTTGCTACCAGCGATTCGCAGAGTTGAATACGCTCTTTAGTCTGTTTCAATCCTCTTTCTACCCCGACCAACTCTTTAGTTCGTGGTGCAAAAAAGTCATTTAACTGTGCCGCTTGTTGTTGGGTACAAGCTGCCCCACTGAACATTGCAGGGAAACGCCCAGCCGAAGATTTACCTAAACGATCAAACACGGCGTCATGATTTACCTTAAACCAGGACCATAAGCCACCTTGTTCATCTCCATAATTATTGATGGAGTTAACCACGGTACGAACTTCACCTACTTTAACCCGCGGATTTAAAATCAACTGACGTGCTTGTTGGCGTGTTGCTTCTTGATTTGCTGAACCTAGGGCTGTAAGAATCGCAAGACGTTGTGTTGGTTGAGTCACGCGTTGTAACTCTCCAGACAATCGGTCAAAAGCTGGTTGACCTTTTTCTTGTACACGTACAGCTAAAATGGTTGGCAATAATTCAGGTGTTACTTGCGCAAAATTAAGCTGCTTTTGGGCAAATAGAACATCTGACTGTTTTAACAGTTGGGTACGAACTTCAGGAACTTGAATATCTAGAGCAAGAAATCTAACCAACTCACTACGCCATAAACTGTCTTCAGCTGATTCACCTGTTTTGCTGACATAACCCAACTGATTTAATTTAGGTAAATATAAATTTGCCAAAACTTTTCTAAAATGTTCACGTTCAGCTTCTGTTTTCAATACATGACGATGAATGGTACTTAACTGGGAAAACAGCGCTGTACTAATTTGTCGACTATTTGAATTGGCAAATTTCTTCGCAGCATCTACGACAGCCAACAAATTAATATCACCGTGGTTAAATGCAGCTGAAATTGCATAGGCATAAGCCAACTGTTCAGTGTTAGAAAGCTTTTCTGTAGCAGCAGTCAGACGAGTAAATTCTTTCTGTGGCAAACTAAATTGGTAGTATCCCGCCGCATCTGCATTTGGTATATACCAACTGCCAAGGCTGGCACCTTTGAGTTCAATTTTGGCTTCTGCTTGGTCTACCAATTCACATTGCACTTTACTACCTGCATTTGGAACTTCATAACGTACACATAATGGTACACCCCAGAGGCTTCTTGCATCACCTTTTGAGCCCACAGGTAAATAACGGCTTTGCTTCACATTTAAAAAGACTTTATTGCCTTCTTGCTGTAGTGAAGTATTGAGTAAAGGTACACCCGGTTGATCAAGGAAACTTTTCATCGCTCTAGTAAAGCGCTCACCTTGTCCAGACTGCTCTGCTAAAGCACTAATTAAATCATTGGCTGTCGCATTACCATATTGGTGCTTATTAATATAATTGCGCACCCCTTGTTTGAATTTTTCTTCACCTAAATAGTTTTCAAACATATTTAAAACAGCTGCACCTTTTTGGTAAGTAATACCATCAAAAGCAGTTTGAATATCAGCATTACTTAAAATAGGCTGGCGAATACGGCGCACACTCACTAAGCTGTCACTTTTCATCGCATCTGCGGTGTCTGAAATACGCTCTAGGTCAGCATTAAATTCCGGATGCAATTTTTGAGTAATTTTACTTTGCATCCATGTGGCAAAGGATTCATTGAGCCACAGATCATCCCACCACGGCATCGTGACGACATCACCAAACCATTGATGTGCCAACTCATGTGCATTGACATTAAATGAATTCTGTACAAAAAAAACTGGCGAGTCATTATCTAGCAACATCAAGTAGTCTCTAAAAGTAATTAACCCCGGGTTCTCCATTGCTCCGGCAGCAAAGTCTGGTGCTGCAAGTAAATCGAGCTTGTCAAATGGATAACCAAAGGCAAAATAATCTTCTAAAGTTTTTAAAATGGCTGGCGTTTCAGATAAGGCTTGCTGCATTTTTTCAGCTTTAGCATCGGGCGCAATACCACGTAACTGGATCGGCTGCTTACGCCATGAAGTTGCTCCAATATCAGGCCCTTTTTGTAATTGCCACGGTCCGACAGCCAATGCGAGTAAATATGTTGGTAGTGGTTTGGTTTGTGCAAAACTGAGTGTTTTCCAACCCGACTTCTCTGCTTGCTCCGACGTTTGTTGGGTATTGGCAAAACCTGAATATTTGCTTGGAATCGTCAAACGAATATTAAACGGCGTTTTAAAACGTGGTTCATCAAATGATGGGAATGACTGGCGTGCACTAATTGCTTCCATTTGCGTCATCACATAAGGTTTTCCCTCAAACTCGATTTTATAAATACCGTCAAGTTGCTGGTCATACACTGCATTAAAATCTAGAACGAGTTGATACTGTCCTGCCGGCAAGGTTTTGGCAAATTTAATTTTACTCACCCCATCTATTTCAGAGGCTTGCTCATATTTTGCCTTGGTTTTAATACCCTCTGCCGATGTAATATTCACATCTTTAACCGTTAAAGATTTACCATGAATCCAGATGTGATCTGTGGCTTGAGCCAGCTTTAAATGAATCGTAGTTTTACCGGTATAGCCTTTTTGTGCGGGATCAATCTTAAAATCTAAATCATAAGATTCGGGTACGACCCACTCGGGTAATTTACCAATCGGGATTTGTTCACTGTTATTCGATGCAAAAATCTGTGTTGCCGATAAAGATAATAATGTTGTAAGTAGCAATCTTTTTTTAAATGAAGGCTTGACCAGCATAAGGGGTTTTATCCTCTGTAGTTTTAAATAAAAAGATGCAGCAAATGCTGTACCACTTCGCTGCATCCATACATCATTCTTAGAATTTATAGTTAAACTCCAACCAACCTTGACGGCCAAATGGTGAATATGATCCTATCGGATAATACGGCCAACCGCCTGTGTCATCTCGTTTCACTTTGTCAAACAAGTTATTGATAATGATTGAAGCAGAAGCTTTTGGAGAGATTTGATAAGTACCGCTCCAGTTCACCAAATACGTTGGGCTTAAATAGGCAGTCTGGTCGCCGTTTGGAATTTTGCCATAACGATTAACTAATACTGTTGATGCCCAATCACCAAAGCTCCAGCTGAGACTAGTATTAAAACGGTCACGCCAATCCGGAATACTTAAATCTTTTAAGTAGTCATCTTTCTCGCCATCTTTTGATTGTTGATATTCATGTTGTAGTACACGACTATAATTTACCGTCCAGAGAAAGTTACCAAAGCTGTCTGTTTTCCAGCGCCATCTGCTAGTGAAATCAATCCCGCGGGTATGGTCTGATGCTGCATTAATCGGAACGATATTAATATTTTTAATCACATTCGGGTCGACAACTGCATTTGCAGGGTTACGCTCTACACGTGCTAATGCATCAATACAGGCTGCAGAGTTAATATCTTGGTTGCCTAAACGACAATCTGCTTCCAAACGTAGAATTTTGTCCGCACTTAAGTTGGTCACAAGATTATCAATTTTGATATCCCAGTAGTCGACGCTGATATCAAATTTATTGGTTGGCGACCAAACAAACCCTGCACCATAAGATTTACCCTCTTCAGGTTTCAGCTCTTTGTTTCCGGTTAAAGTGTAGTTCGCCCCAGGTGCGTAATCTTTAAAGGTACATTTATCTAAAGGTTGTCCCGTTTGGCTACAACGTAAATAGTCAGTCGTACTTGCGAAATAACCTTTTTGCTTATTTAAGAAGAGATAGTTCATATCTGGTGCACGAAAACTAGTTGCGTAGTTACCGCGCACCAATAAAGTCGGATGTGGCCTAAACTCAAGGCCTGAACCAAAAGTTAGCTTATCAATACTGTTATCTGACAAAGCATAACGGTCATAACGTCCGGACAAGGTTAAATTTAAGGGCTTTGCTAAAGGTAAGAATAATTCTGCACCAAGTGCTTGGCGTGTACGAGTACCACTATATTCTCCACTAGAACTCGTATTATAAAACTCACCATTTTCCACTGCCTGATCTGGCTTAATCGAAAAGCCTTGACGCCCAATTTCAGCCACTGCTGCAAGTTTGGCAGTTCCCGCAGGTAACTTAAACACATCACCATTCGCACTTAAGGTTAAACTTTGTGCCCACGATTTATCTTTTTCTTTTGTTGTGCCCGAAATACTTTCAAATTCACTTGCTGTTAATGGTCGACTTAAACGATCTAAGTGAGGTGAATAAATAGGAATACCATCTGCATCTGTACCAAGTTGCTGACCTAAGAAATATTCATCAACATTCGAACGTAATAAGCCTTGGCGGTTTAGCTGACTAGTATAAATGGAACCATTATAGGCTGCTTCATAACTCCAGCTCGTCTCTCCAATATCGCCTCGAATTCCAAAATTTAAGTTAGAAGAAAGTTCTTTCCATTTTTTATTTATTCGTTCTACCCCACCTAATTCTTCAGGTGCAAAACGGCGATTCCAAATTTCATAATTTCCCGAATCTTGATTTAGGAAATAACCACTCGTTGCAGCTAAAGAAGTCCATATCGGACTACGGGTATTATTTTCAATTTGGTTTGCCCCAATCAAAAAATCTGCAAATAATTGAGTTTTATCATTTAACTCATAATCTAAACCGAGATAACCATTTTGGCTGCGGTTTTGGGTCTGAACCGTCCAATAAGTTGGCCGTGCCAAACCACTGGCACAATTGTCCGCCCCTGCTTGTCCAATATTATTGACTGATCCGTTAAATAAACCATTAAAGGCCTGACACCCACCAATAGAAAGGTATTTACCAGTATCGGCATTTTTACGGCCCACAATCGTGTCTGGTTTTTCTCCCAAACGAGTTCGGCTCTTCATAAAATCCCGATCGGCTGCCCATATCGGTTCACGGCCGCTGAGTTCAATCCCATAAACGAGACTAAGCTTGTCTAAAGTTTTACTGCCACTCAGTTGTAAACGTAAGTTTTCACCACCTTCTTTAGTTCCACCTGCCTTAATATTAAATTGTGTGCCATCTGTTTTCTTTTTTAGAATAATATTTACCACGCCTGCAATTGCATCTGAACCATAAATTGCAGAAGCGCCACCGTTTAATATTTCAATACGGTCAATAATAGCAGTTGGAATATTGGCTAAATTTACAAAATTGACAGAACCGTCGTACGGTACAGGATAGTCTGCAACCCGATGTCCATTAATTAAAGTTAAAGTATGATTAGGTCCTAAGCCTCGTAAGCTAATGGCATTAGCCGCAGGTGTAAAAGTATTTCCATAATCGGCACCTTGCACAAAACCAGTGTTTTGCGTCAGGTTATTGAGTGCATCAAATGCGTTACTAAAACCTTGTTTTTCAATATCGGCTGCGGTAATGACGGTCACACTAGTCGGGCCATCTTTTTGTGCTTTTGAAATTCGAGATCCTGTTACTGCAACACGGACTACTTTATCTGGTTTAGCTTGGTTTTGTGTTTGCTCTACGGTTTCTTGCGCATAGCTTTTTAATGGATGAAACAGTGCAACAAATACAAAAATAAATGAGCGCTTATTTTTTAAAGCCCCTACATATTTCAAGTTATTTAAATACATATTTATTAATAGACAAAATAAAGATCGCCCTACTATATCCACTTTTATTTGGTTGATTTATACACATTTTTTCTAGATATATTGATGTTTAAGATATACCAAATGGTTAATTATTTATCATAAAAACTCACAACAAACTAAAACCTTTTTCAATAAATAAATTCTGTTTATGACTCAAACCCATACCCTAACTGAGCAAAATTTTTAAAACTCTTATCGAACAACAAAAATCTTTGGTTATTTTCTGCTAACATAGCTCCCCTAGCTAGTGAATCATGGAACGCAATAGGCCGAACCTCCCACACTCGATCAACTTCACCTAAAAATTTTAATCATTAATGCTGTAAATCATGACTATGAATATCCAACAGGCGCTCAACCACATTACCAAGAACATTCATTTGACTCAGCCTCAAATGGAAGAAATTATGCGCAGCATCATGCAAGGTGAGGCAACCGAAGCACAAATTGGTGCTTTAATGATGGGCCTACGCATGAAAGGTGAAAGCATTGACGAAATGACAGCGGCCGCACGTGTCATGCGTGAATTTGCGATCAAGATCGATGTGAGTGATATCAAACATTTAGTGGATATCGTTGGAACTGGCGGTGATGGACAAAATTTATTTAACGTCTCTACAGCATCTAGCTTTGTGATTGCTGCAGCAGGTGCGACTATTGCAAAACATGGTAATCGTGGCGTTTCAAGTAAATCAGGTTCATCAGACCTACTTGAACAAGCAGGTATTCACCTTGATTTAGATATGCAACAAACCGAACGCTGTATCCGTGAAATGGGTGTAGGTTTCTTGTTTGCACCAAACCACCACAAAGCCATGAAATACGCTGCTGGCCCACGTCGTGAACTTGGTATTCGTAGTATTTTTAATTTACTCGGCCCACTGACCAACCCGGCTGGTGTAAAACGCTTTGTGATTGGTGTGTTTTCAGATGAACTTTGTCGCCCGATTGCCGAAGTGATGAAACAACTTGGTGCCGAACATGTCATGGTTGTCCATTCAAAAGATGGTCTTGATGAAATCAGTCTTGCAGCTCCGACAACTATTGCTGAGCTTAAAAACGGTGAAATTACGGAATGGACCCTTAATCCTGAAGATGTCGGGATTGAGTCACAAACATTAAATGGTTTGGTTGTCGCAGATGCAACGGCGAGTCTAAAGCTCATTAAAGATGCTTTAAGCAAAAATAAATCCGATATTGGTGAAAAAGCAGCAAACATGATTGCGCTTAATGCAGGCGCAGGCATTTATGTAGCAGGCATTACCAAGACTTATGCTCAGGCTGTTGCATTCGCTCAAGATATTATTTACGGCGGGCAAGCATTAGAGAAAATGAGTGTTTTAGCTGAATTTACTAAAACATTAAAACAATCTCAGGCAGATTAAGGACTTCTCATGATTAATATTCAAAATACCATTTTAGGTAAAATTGTTGACCGTAAACATGAGGAACTTGCTGCGCGTTTAAAACAACGTAATTTGCAAGATGTAGAAGAGCTTGCAAAAGCAGCGACTCCGGTGCGTGGCTTTGCAAATGCTTTACAACATAAACGTCCGGGGGTGATTGCTGAAATTAAAAAAGCATCTCCATCAAAAGGAATCATTCGCGCAGACTTTAATCCTGCCGAAATTGCTCAGCAATATGAACAAGCTGGAGCAGCATGTTTATCGGTATTGACCGATGTTGATTTCTTTCAGGGTGCAGATGAAAATATTGCGATTGCCCGTCATCATTGTGCCCTACCTGCTTTACGTAAAGACTTTTTGGTCGACCCGTACAATGTAGTTGAAGCACGTGCTTTGCATGCTGACTGTATTTTATTAATTGTTGCTTGTTTGTCTGACCAGCAACTCGAAGAAATGTCTAAAACTGCGTTTGAGCATCAACTTGATGTATTGGTTGAAGTCCATGACGAAGAAGAAATGGAACGCGCTTTAAAGCTTTCTGAGCAATGTTTATTAGGCGTGAATAACCGTAATTTAAAAACGTTTGATGTAGATTTAAATACATCCATTCGATTGAAAAAATTACTTCCGACCTCACGTTTACTAATTACTGAAAGCGGTATTGCTACACCAGATGATGTACATATGATGCAAGAGCATGATATTCACAGCTTCTTGGTGGGCGAAAGTTTTATGAAACAACCTCGTCCAGATCAAGCTTTTACTGCCCTTTTTGGACAACCTCAAACGGTTTAATGAAGATATATGAGTAATAAAGATTCATCGCTTTCTAAAGAGCAACAGAAGTTATTGAAGCAATTTAAAAAGCAAATCTCCAATCCTCATTCAAGCAAAATCGCAAGTCAGCCTGAGACTAAAAAATCTCAGGCTGAGTCTGAAGAATTGGAAGATACCCATCTGTTTCAACAGGCTGTTGCAGGTGTAAAACGCATCAACAATAGCAATGTTGCCGATGTAAAAACACCTCGTGCCAGAAAAGTCGACGCACAAACGCTAGCGAAACGTGCAGCTGCCGAAGGTGGTCGTGACACCGAACATGCCGAGTTATCAGATACGCAAGCTGCTTTAAATCCGGTCGCAAGCCAAGCAACGTTAAGCTATCGCATCGCGACTCTGCAACATAAGGTTTTTGAAGACTTAAAAGCAGGCAAGATGCGTTGGTTTGAAGCTGTAGATTTACACGGCTGTACCATTGAACAAGCACGTGACGCAGTTTTACAAATTATCCAGATGGCAAAAGATGAAAATCAAAATGTCATCAAAATTGTGCATGGTAAAGGCCCAGAAGCGGTCTTAAAAACCTATGTCAACGGATGGTTACGTCAGCACCGCGATGTTTTAGCTTTTGTCAGTGCTCCAGAAAATCAAGGTGGCACAGGTGCTGTTCTCGTACTGCTTAAACGTGCAGAAAAAAATCCTAAGTTCGAACAAAAAAAATGATCCTTTGGGATCATTTTTTTACATCAAATACCTGTAATAATTGAGCAACTACTGCAATGGCAATCATTGCAGGTTGTTTAGATGAAATCCCTTCTATACCGATCGGGCAAACCAAACGTTGTAATGTTTCCTGAGTATAACCACGTATTTGCATACGCTTTTCAAAAATAGCCCTTTTACTTTTTGAGCCAATCATCCCAACATAAGCAAATGGTTTTGCCGCAGGTTTCAAGGCTGAAAAACACAGTTGCAAATCTAATTGATGGTCATGAGTTAATATTAAAATTGCTCCTGAACGGTCAAAATGCTCGATCTCGGCTTCTAATGTATCAGTCGTTAAGCATTGCACCTGTTCCAATAAATCGGATGGGAAAATATCATCACGTGGATCAATCCATTTCACCCGAATTCCAATAGGCAATAAACAGCGAACAATTGCTTCTCCCACATGCCCGGCGCCACAAATCAGCACTTGCATGGCATAAGGCTGAATCTGCTGGCTAAATTGCCATTGCTCACTACTGTCAGAATCAAACTCGAAACTTGGTTGTTGCTTCATATCCATAGTCTGCCAAGTGGATGCATATTGATGTGAGACGGTACGCGATATACGCTTTCCAACTCGCCATGCTTGCAAACTCACGGATAAATCCGATGTGACCGTAGCCGGTGATATTTTTTCAAACAATAACCACATTACTCCGCCACAACACTGCCCTAACCGAGCACTGAGGTTAAAGCGTTCAATACGCCTCACACAAGTTTCCGTTTCTTTTAAAATTGCTTTAGCAATATCAATCGCCTGAAACTCTAAATGCCCACCGCCGATCGTATCTGACTGCTGCCATTGCTGTTGCAAATTAAACCGCAACAACATGGTTGCACCAACCTCTCGCGGTGTAGAACCATCAGCGCGGACTACTGTGACCAATACCATAGGCAGAGCATCAACTTGCCACGCAACAAAATCAGTCCACCATTGTAAATGTTGCATAATCTTCTACATTTTAGCCTGTGGGCGAGCAGCCAAAGCTTGTCCCCGTCCAATCGCAATTGCACGTAAAATTTCTTCGGCAGTTGCTGGAGCATTGAGTACGAGCGGTGCATTTTCTGGAATAGCTGCCTGTACTGCCTGACGAATTGCAGAGAAAACCGATAATGCCAACATAAATGGCGGTTCACCTACCGCTTTAGAGCGATAGATGGTGTCTGCCTGATTTTGATTATTAAACAATTTGACATTAAAAATATGCGGAATATCAAAACTGGTCGGGATTTTGTAAGTTGAGGGTGCATGGGTAAACAAGCGGCCTGCGTGTGGTTCCTGCGGCTGCCAATACAACTCTTCTGTGGTGAGCCATCCCATCCCTTGCACAAAACCGCCTTCAATTTGTCCAATATCAATTGCAGGGTTAATTGACTGCCCGACATCATGCAAAATGTCGGCACGTAATACTTTCATTTCCCCAGTTAAGGTATCTATTGCGACCTCACTAACCGCTGCACCATAGGCATAATAGAAAAATGGACGCCCCAAATGGTTGACCTGATCATAGTGAATTTCTGGTGTTTTATAAAAACCACTGTCCCATAGTTGTACACGTGCCATATATGCCCGTTGAACCAAGTCCGGAAATGTCCAAGAATGACCATTCGCTGTTGTGACCATACTATCTTCAAACTGAACTTGGTGAGCCGCACTGTCGCTTATGTCTGCTGCAAGTTTTGCCAGACGCTCACGAATTTTAATACAAGCATTTTGAACAGCTTTACCATTTAAATCTGCTCCACTCGATGCTGCAGTTGCCGAAGTATTGGGCACACGAGAAGTATCGGTTGCAATTAAACGAACGCTATCGATGGGTAAACCCAACTCATGTGCAGCAACCTGCCGTACTTTGGTATATAGCCCTTGTCCCATTTCTGTACCACCATGTGTAATCGCAACAGTGCCATCCATATACACGTAGACCAGTGCACCTGCCTGATTGTAATGCACGGCGTTAAATGAAATACCGAACATTAATGGTGTTAATGCAATACCACGCTTAATGATGTCATTGTTCTGATTAAAGGCATGAATAGTCTGTCTACGCTTCGCGTAATCACTACTTTGCAATAGTTCGGCTACCAATTTTGGCGCAACATTATCACGGACTTCTGCCCCATAGTGCATACGGTCACGTCCACCACCAGGCTGCTCGGCAAAGAAATTACGCTGACGGATTTCAACCGGATCACAACCTAAATAACGAGCAATGTCATCAATAATATTTTCAATCACAAACATGCCTTGCGGTCCACCAAAACCACGATAAGCCGTATTAGACACCGTGTTGGTTTTACAACGTAAGTTACGTAGCTCAACTGCATTTAGATAATAGGCATTGCCAATATGGCAAATCGCACGTTCATTTACTGGCCCAGAAAGATCAGCCGAAAAACCACAATTTGAAGCCAGTTGTATCTTCAAGCCTTGCAAAACACCACTGTCATCAAAAGCCACAGACCACTCATAAGCAAAACCGTGACGTTTGCCTGTAGCACTCATGTCATCATCACGATCTAAGCGTAATTTACACGGACGGCCCGTTTTTTGTGCTGCCAAAGAGGCAATACATGCCCACTGCGCTGACTGTGACTCTTTACCACCAAAACCGCCACCCATACGGCGACTTTCCACGCTGACCTGATGCATATTCATGCCTAATGCATGACAAATCAGTAACTGCATTTCGGTTGGATGTTGTGTCGAGCAATAGACTTTTAAACTCTGATTTTCTTGTGGAATCGCATAGGAAATTTGCCCTTCAAGATAAAAATGCTCTTGCCCGCCTAGCTCAATAGCCCCTGAAAGTTGATGGGCTGCATTTTGAAATGCCTGTTCAACTTCACCATGGCTAAATTCAACAGGCGGCAACACCCATGATTCTTTTTCAATCGCATCTTGAATCGTTAAAATTGGAGTTTCGGGCACATACTCAATTTTTGCTAAGCGAACTGCCTGACGAGCTTGCTGATAACTCTCGGCAACAACCACAAACAACGCTTGTCCATAAAACTCAACCTGCTCTTCGGCAAAAATTGGGTCATCTTTAACAATTGGTCCCCAATTATTTTCAACCTCAATATCCTTTGCCGAAAAAACTGCATGGACGCCATCGGCCTGACGTACTGCATCCAAATCAAACTTACTGATTTTGCCTTTGGCACAATTCGAGAATCCGACTGCCAAATGCAATGTATTTTCAAGCTCGGGTAAATCATCAATATAAGTTGCCTGCCCCGTCACATGTAAATGCGCGCTCTCGTGTGGAATCGAGTCGCCTGCTTTAGCTGATTTTTTAGAAATATTTAAGTCAATGGTTTGATTCATATCAGATCTCCACCATAGCAATCAGGTCATTCACACGAGTGATCGTTTGAGACAAGATTTTTTCTATATAAAACCGCTGTAAACAGTTTTTTGCGACTTGTAAACGATATGCCGAGCTAGCACGTCCATCATCTAAAGGCTGATAGTCTTGCGACAATGCCTGCTGCGCCTGAACGATCAATTCTGCTGTAATTTGCTGGCCTTCTAATATGGCTTCTGCATATTTTGCACGTTTGGGAATAGCCGCCATACCACCAAAAGCAATTCTTACATTGTGAGCAATATAATGAGGATCTAACTCACAAGAAATGGCTGCACATACCGCAGAAATATCTTGCTCAAATCGTTTGGCAATTTTATAGCTGGCAAATTTAAAACGTGTCTGCCCTTCACGAAGCGGAATAACAATCGCCTCAACAAACTCACCAAGCTGTAATGCTGTTTTTTGATAATCTAAATAAAAGTCTTCCAAGGCAATTTCACGGGTCTGCTCACCTACACGCAAAATCAATCGTGTACCGAGCGTAATTAATGCCGGCATTGAATCACCAATAGGCGAACCATTAGCAATATTTCCACCTAGTGTGCCTGCATTTTTAATCGGCATGGAAGCAAAACGGCGCTGTAATTCTTGAAAATCGGGATAAAAATCTGAAATTTTAATGAGTGCATCGCTCAAACTTACATTTGCCCCAATCGTTAAAGCATGGTCTGTGACTACAATCTTTTTCAGCTCTTCAACTTGACCTATATAAAGCATATCGCCCAAATCACGGCCCTGCTTTGTTACCCACAAACCTACATCTGTGCTACCTGCAACAATACGTGCTTGCGGCAACTGTAAACGTAAAGTAGCAAAATCCTGCAAAGTCTTGGGTGCAAAAAATTGCTGCTTTTGATCATTCAAATGCAATGCAGGTAATGCTTTGATCTCTTTTAATACATCAATTACTTTTTGACGTTGTAATACCACACGTGGATAGTCATAAGCTTTTTGTGCTGCATCTAAAATAGGGCGATAGCCTGTACAGCGACATAAGTTTCCAGAAAGATAATCACTGATTTTATCTTTGCTTGGAGAATGTTGTTCATTTTCGTACATTGACCATAACGACATGATAAAACCGGGTGTACAAAAACCGCATTGTGAACCATGCATATCGACCATCGCCTGTTGTACCGGATGAAGTGTGCCATCTGGTACAGGCAATAAGCTATGAAGGTCTTCTACTGTAAATAAGGCTTTACCATCTAAAGTCGGTAAAAACTGAATACACGCATTCACACTACGTAATTGCAGGTTGTCATTGACCAATTCACCAATCACTACTGTACATGCACCACAATCGCCCTCAGCACATCCCTCTTTTGTACCAGTCTGCCTAGTCTTACCATTTTGAGTATATTCTCGCAGAAATTGTAAAACCGTCATTGTAGGTACTACATTTTCTACTTGCTGCTGACCACCACGGAAAAAGAAGGTGATTGGACGTTCTAACATGTTTTATCCTTATGCCTTATAATAATGCTTCTGTGCAAATATGATGCCATTACGCGATCATTTAGAACTTATCAATATTAAGCGCACATTTCATGTTCAAACACTTGACTATTAACGATAAAAAACATGAAATTTATTCATCTTTTATCAAGCGTACGGAAAAACCAAAATAAATATAGTGCGAGGATTTATGAACATCAGGTCATGTTTCTGATACAATGCCGAGCTTGTCTAATAGAGTAAATTTATACGTCTTATGTCAATGCAGCAATCGTACGCAAATATTCTGACTGCCGTCGGTGAAGACCTTAATCGTCCCGGCCTTAAAGATACGCCTGTGCGTGCGGCTAAAGCTTTTTCATATTTAACTTCTGGCTATAGTAAAACTTTAGAAGAAGTCACCAATAATGCTGTTTTCCCATCAGATAACCATGAAATGGTATTGGTGAAGAATATTGAATTTTATTCGCTCTGCGAACATCATCTTCTCCCATTCTATGGCCGTGTTCATGTTGCCTATTTACCAGAAGGCAAAGTTCTTGGCTTATCTAAATTTGCACGTATTACCGAGATGTTTGCTCGTCGTTTGCAAATTCAGGAAAACCTTACTCAGCAAATCGCTGAAGCTGTTGCAGAAGTCACTGGCGCTCGTGGCGTTGCTGTAGTCATCGATTCAGCACATATGTGTATGATGATGCGTGGTGTAGGTAAACAGGAATCTACAACCCGTACAGTTTCATTTGTCGGAGATTTTAAAACCGATAAAGAAGCACGCCGTGAATTCTTAAGTGCAGTACCAGAAAGCTACTAATATAGTTTTTACTGTCTAAATAAGAGCCCGACAATGTTGGGCTTTTTTTATAGCTGAACGCGATAAACTTCGATCCAATTCTATAAAACATAACAATTAAATTAGGTGATTTTTGTTATAAAAGTAGGCATCTTTCTTTTTAAATAATTTATGAGCTAATCATGCGATTTAAAAAAATTTCTTGTCTACTTTTATCCCCGCTTTTTATTTTTAGTACCTCAATTTATGCGGGCAATACACCAAAAGACCAAGAAATTAAAAAACTGGTAGATCAAAATTTTAAACCATTATTAGAAAAATATGATGTGCCGGGTATGGCTGTGGGTGTTATTCAAAATAATAAAAAGTATGAAATGTATTATGGTCTTCAATCTGTTCAAGATAAAAAAGCCGTAAATAGCAGTACTATTTTTGAGCTAGGTTCTGTCAGTAAATTATTTACCGCGACAGCAGGTGGATATGCAAAAAATAAAGGAAAAATCTCTTTTGACGATAAGCCTGGTAAATATTGGAAAGAACTAAAAAATACACCGATTGACCAAGTTAACTTACTTCAACTCGCGACGTATACAAGTGGTAACCTTGCCTTGCAGTTTCCAGATGAAGTACAAACAGACCAACAAGTTTTAACTTTTTTCAAAGACTGGAAACCTAAAAACCCAATCGGTGAATACAGACAATATTCAAATCCAAGTATTGGCCTATTTGGAAAGGTTGTGGCTTTGTCTATGAATAAACCTTTCGACCAAGTCTTAGAAAAAACAATTTTTCCGGTCCTTGGCTTAAAACATAGCTATGTAAATGTACCTAAGACCCAGATGCAAAACTATGCATTTGGTTATAACCAAGAAAATCAGCCGATTCGAGTTAACCCTGGCCCACTCGATGCCCCAGCATATGGCGTCAAATCGACACTACCCGACATGTTGAGTTTTATTCATGCCAACCTTAACCCACAGAAATATCCGGCAGATATTCAACGTGCAATTAATGAAACACATCAGGGTCGCTATCAAGTAAATACCATGTATCAAGCGCTTGGTTGGGAAGAGTTTTCTTATCCAGCAACGTTACAAACTTTATTAGACAGTAATTCAGAACAGATTGTGATGAAACCTAATAAAGTGACTGCTATTTCAAAGGAACCTTCAGTTAAGATGTACCATAAAACTGGCTCAACTAACGGTTTCGGAACGTATGTGGTCTTTATTCCTAAAGAAAATATTGGCTTAGTCATGTTAACCAACAAACGTATTCCAAATGAAGAGCGCATTAAGGCAGCTTATGCTGTGCTGAGTGCAATAAAGAAATAATTTTTCCCTAAAATAAAAAGAGAGAAATAGTCATCATCTATTTCTCTATTTTTTATAGGTATATGGTTTAAAAGAACCAAACATATCCTAAGCTTGATTTCATCCAATCTAGATGATTTTGTTTTTCATAATCCCAATTAAAGCGAATGGCATTATTACTATTAATGGCATATTGCCACTGTGTATTTAGCCGTAAGTTCCATTGGTTTTGGTCTTCCCAATATGGCAGCTCAACTTGTACCACAGTGTTAAATTTTTCAAGCCACTGATTCATACATCCTAATGTCGGCCCTACTCCCACACGCCAGCCTTTATCTAAATTTGAACCCGCTTGGACATAAGTTTGTACCTGCCCATAGCAAATATGTTTACGCTCATAATCTGCAAGACTGTAACCAACCTGAGCATTAAAACTCGCGACGCCATGCTGCTTTTCATCACTATAAACACCGTCATGAACCGCTTCCTGACGCCAGCCTAAGTTAAATCCCCAAGTCAGCGGAGTTTTAAATGGTTGAATCGGGTTATAAGAGTTCACTTCTAACAGATCAAGACGTTCTAGTTTTAAATGGTCATCTCGCCACTGTGCATTACCATTTAAAAATAATAATTGAGTACCGGCACGGTATCCGCCCTGCGGATCTATTAAGTCATGATAAGCCTGTCTATGACCTATCTCGATAAACTTGTCACCTTGCACTTCGCCCAGTTTTAACGAAACATTACGTGCATTATGGCCTTGAGTCGGCTCGGTTGATGGTCTTTTAGGTTCTTGGCGCTGTTTGCCTAAATCAATCTGACTTCGTAGTGCTAAAAGCTGTCTAAGCTGTGGCTGAGCAAAGCTTTCTTCAACTTTGCGACCAATAAACTGTAGATATAAATCATCATAAGCCATCTCAAGAATTTTGGCCTGATCTGATGGGCTAAATGATTTAAGTGTTTCCGAAGACTCTTTAATTGGCTTCATTGCTAATTGATGAGCAACTTTAGCTAAAGATGCGCCATGCTGGTGAGCTTGGGCCAATAATTGAGTTTCTAAAGCAGGTCGATACACAGGAGCTTTGGTGAGTCCTTGTTGTTGCATCGCTTTAATGGTTTCCATTGGAATAGAAGCGTAGTTAAACTTTTCTTGTAGATGAGATTCAGGTTTAACTAAATCGACTAAGCCCAATAACCGATATGCACAGTTATCACTCACAAAGTAATAAGGGAAGCTTACATGTTGCATTTCCCAAATATGACTCACCAAAAACCGCGTTTCTTCTGGAGATAGATTTAGCTCATATTCCCACAAATCACGGCTCTCAAAATCACCATATTCTTTTACCTTACGATAGTAAGGCATAAGTGAGTATTCACCCGGATATTGCCCTGTTAAGCCTTTCCATGCATATGACCAGTTGTCATTGCCTGCCACAGTTGCTGCATAGTTTACGGCATAAGAAACGAGGTTTAACTGCTGTTGATCTTTAGGATCTAGACGCAATAAGGTATGGCCAAACATTGAGCTTGGATTACCCATAAAATCTGTGGCGTAAATTAGGGTCGCTTTATAAGGCTTAATCTGCCCAATCCAGTTTTCAAATTCTGAACATTTTACTTGCGGCAATTCATTTTCTTGAATGCCTAATTGCTTTATAAGCCACTGACTGCGTGCCGGAAATTTACAGCGAATTGACTGGTTATCTTGCGTAGGTATAAATAATGCCGAGATGTCTGCTTTCAGTTCTTCTTTTAAATTATTTTTTCCATTTTCTGATAGAAAATAGCCAGCATAAGTGACCTCACTTTTCTGGTTTTTATTGGCATACATAAGCCTTTGCCATGTAATGTCTTGGTCTAATTTTTTTTGTTCTGCAATGGACCAGTAGTTTTGAATAGATGGATTTGTTTCTGCTGAATACGCAATATTCACTGCCAAAGAGGCAAAAATTAAAACAACCGATTTCATTAAGCTCATCAATTTTAATCATTAAATATAAGAAAAACCCTGCCAAATGACAGGGTTTTCAATTTCAAATTTATACGTAAGCTTTTAAAACTTCGTCTTTAGCCATTACGTTTTGTAATGATGCTAATACTTGAAGTGTGTTTTGGTTGTTTGTTGAATAGATTTCACCAAAGTTTGCTTTTGAAACTTTGAAGAAACGGTCTTTATCTTGTGGTTTGATTTGCATTAACTCAGCAAGTACATTCAAGCTTTCACCCTGGCCTACAGCCATGTCACGCGCTAGAGCTTCTGCATTTTCATTTGTGAAAGTAACAACTTGTGCTGTAACTGTTCCACCTTGACGGCAACCTAAAGTACCGAAAGTAATACCTAATAATTGGTTAGTAAAAATACCGTTTGTTGTTGCAGCAAGAATTTTAGGCACCACTCCTTTTTGGCCAGCCCATACTTGCGTACCCACACCACAACCTACATCGTTATCAGCCATAGCAACACTTGAACCAGCTGCTAACAAAGCAGCTAAAGCTAATTTTTTTAACATAGATGTATATCTCCAAAATCATTATTGATTGTTTCTTATGTATTGTTATGTGTAATTCTTATTACACGATATTAAAGATAGCGATAAGCCAATCATTTAGCAATTAAAAAATAAATAATATGATAAAAAGTGTAAAAGAAAAATTTATCTTAAATTCCAATTACCTTGATTATCTCGATGACCTAATATTTTAAGTACTAACACTAAACTCAAAAGCAATAATAAATACCATGATCCAAGCTTACCCCACCCCACCATATGCCAAGCCTCTACCTGACTTGGATAGAGCCAGATTTTATAAAAAGTACTAATATTTTCAGCAATCCAGATGAGAAAAGCGAGTGTTAACAATACAGGTAGCATCGGTGTTTTAAATTTATGCTCATTTAATTGGAAATAAAGTTTTGTTTTCCAAAAAATAAAAACACTGATAGCAAATAAAATATAGCGAATATCGGGTACAAAAAATTTACTCATAAAGTTTATATATGAGAAAAATGCGAGCAAAAGCATACTTCCAAAACTCGGAAGTTTTTCAAATGAAACTTGTAGTAGACGTATTGAGCGTGCAAAAAAACTACCTACGGCAGAGTACATAAAGCCTGCAAATAAAGGCACAGTCAAAATTTTAAATACCGCAGGCTGCGGATATTGCCATGAAGCAATCGCAGGATGAGTCAAGAATATTTCCATGACCATCGCCATGACATGAAATAAAGCAATAACTTTGGCTTCTGCCCATGATTCAAGTTTTAAATATAAGAGACATATCTGAATAATCAGTGCATATATGAGTAAATAATCATAACGATAAAAACCCATATATTCATGGCTTCCCATCGGCGCAGTTAGGGCAAAAGCAATGAGAAGTAAAATACCAAACAAGGCTGCCGAAACAGCCTTGCCAATAAATTGAAGAGGTAAAAACAGATATTGCACAAAAAACTATCCTAGATATTTAGTACTATACTCATGTACCGTATCTACAAAGATTTTTGGCTGCGCCGGATCTACCCATTGGGTAATACCATGACCTAAGTTAGCAACGTAACCGGTCTTCTCACCGTTTGCATAAGCATCGTCTAACATTGCCTTTACAGCTTTTTCAATTGAAGCCGCCGAACCATATAAAACAGCTGGGTCAAGGTTCCCTTGTAGGGCAACACGACCTGCTACCGTGGTTCGAGCCGTATTTAATGGTGTCGTCCAGTCCAGACCTAATGCATCGGCACCTGTCGTGATCATTGGTTCTAACCATTGACCGCCACCTTTAGTGAACACAATCACTGGAATACGGCGTCCATCTTTTTCACGTTGTAAGCCCGCGATAATCTTCTTCATATAGTTAAGAGAGAACTCTACATATTCACGGTGTGCTAAAGCCCCACCCCAACTATCAAAGATTTGAATTGCCTGAGCGCCTGCATCAATTTGCGCATTTAAGTAGTCAATGACTGAATATGCTAAATGGTCGAGCAACGCATGCAAAACTTCCGGCTGCGCATACATCATTTGCTTGGTAAAACGGAACTCTTTGCTTGAACCGCCTTCAACCATATAAGTCGCCAGTGTCCAAGGACTACCCGAAAAACCGATCAGTGGAACTTGACCACCTAAAGCAGAACGAATCGTACTTACTGCGTTCATCACATAATCAAGATCGGCTTTAGCATTAAGCTTAGGTAAGTTAGCCACATCTTGTTCAGTACGTACCGTTTTATGAAACTTCGGACCTTCTCCAGTTTCAAAATACAGTCCAAGTCCTAATGCGTCTGGAATAGTTAAAATATCTGAAAATAAAATTGCTGCGTCTAAATCATAGCGACGCAAAGGCTGTAAAGTCACTTCACAAGCAAACTCTGTATTTTTGCATAAAGATAGAAAGTCACCAGCTTTTGAGCGTGTTTCCCGATATTCAGGCAAATAACGTCCTGCTTGGCGCATCATCCATATTGGAGTGGTATCTACAGGCTCACGTAATAAAGCACGTAAGAAACGATCATTTTTAAGTGTCGTCATTGCCGATCTCTATCTTTTTCATGTGGCAGCATCATAACAAAAGGTGAGTGTTTTTATAATTTCAATTTCACACAAAAAACTTGCCAATCTACTAAAAAATGCATATTTACACAAAAGTCTACTGCAAGAAGAAACGTTTTCTGCAATACTTGCAGCATGTTACATCGGGTTTATTTATATCCCTTCGAGTCTCAAATAAGCCAATATTAAATTCATAAGAATGAATGATTGGTGAGTTTATGGCCTAAAGGATCTGATTTTCCCTATTGCTTATATGAAAATTCTTAAGGTTGAATTACATGTTTGTTCGCTCATTACTCGCTATGAGTTTAAGTTGTATTATTGCTAATGTTGCTTTGGCTGCGTCAACAACTGAGCAACCACTGAACCCTAATAAAGTATCTGCTCCTGTAGAAGATCCGATTGATCCGCTTGCTGTAGATGCTGCTTCAACTGTAAAAGCTCAAGCTCAGACTCAGATTACTGCACAAGAACAAAATGACCTAAATAGAGCGTCAACAACATTACAAAATTTACAAAAAGCTGAAGACCAAAATGCTGATTCAGGTATTGCCGCTTCAACGCCAGTAGCTACGGCTAAAACCACAACAGCTACTGCGTCTACAGCAACTTCTGCGCCAGCGGTTACATGGACATTAGATAGCTTAAACAACGCTGAGTGGTATGAAAATATTGGCAAAGGCCAACTTCCAGTTTATGCACGCGCTCACGTTATGCTTAATAATGCACATGCTTCACCGGGTGCTATCGATGGCATGAGCGGTAAAAATACATTAAAAGCAATTGCATCTTTCCAGCAAATGAATGGTTTATCTCCTACTGGCGAGTTAACTAAAGAGACTTGGGATGCGCTTGTTGCTAAACAAAACAAACCAGCATTTATTGAATACACCATTACCGATGCCGATTTAAAAGGTCCTTACGCACAATCAATTCCTTCTGACTATGCTTTACAAGCAAAAATGAAAGGTTTGTACTACACACGCGTAAGTGAAATGTTGGGCGAGAAGTTTCATATTGATGAAGCCTTCTTAAAGAAAATTAACCCGACTGCGACATTCAAAAAAGTTGGTGAAAAAATCATTGTTCCAAATGTACGCAATGACTTACCAGAAGATATTCACTTGATTATTGCGCATAAAGGTGCGAAACAGTTGTATCTGTTTAACAGCCGTAATCAAATGATTGCGTCATTTCCTGCAACAATTGGCAGTACTGATACGCCATCTCCGACCGGTACTTACAAGGTAGTAGGTGTAGCACGTAACCCTTGGTACAGCTACTCTCCTTCTAACTTTGTACAAGGCAATAACTTAAAACCGCTTTCATTACCACCAGGTCCAAATGCTCCTGTAGGTAATATCTGGATTGGTTTAAGCAAAAAATCATTTGGTATTCACGGTACACCAAACCCGTCTTTAATTTCTAAAACCGCATCACACGGTTGTATCCGTTTAACGAACTGGGATGCTAACGATTTAGGTAATAAAGTACGTTCAGGCGTAACTGTTAAATTCTTAGAATAATCCTCTTAATTAAAAGAGCCTGCTTTATGCAGGCTTTTTTATTAAATTTTTTCGCATAGCCCCGTGGAATATGTAGTTATTGTTTTGGCTATAAAAATAAAACCTGCCTAGGTTTACTAATTACACAGCAACTTTTGTATTTAGAATATTTAGCATGGTTTGCATTTTAGCTTCTGTTTCTAGCCATTCAGCTTCAGCATCTGACCCTTCAACAATCCCCGCACCAGCATATAAGCGCATTTTATTTTCACTGAGTAGACCACATCGAATTGTCACTACCCACTCACCATTACCCTCCGCATCCATCCAGCCGACTAACCCCGTGTAATAATGTCGGTCATAACCTTCATGATCTAAAATAAACTGCTTAGCAACATGAGTTGGTGAGCCACAAACCGCTGGTGTTGGATGTAATTCTAATGCAAGGTTTAATGCATTCGGTGCCTGTTGTTTGAGCATACCTTGGAATTCTGATGATAAATGCAACATTGTTGATGTTTCTAAAATATCTGGAAATTCAGAAACCTTAAGCTCTACACAATGAGTGGCTAAATTTCTAATAATATTTTCAACCACAATTCGATGTTCATGTTGGTCTTTCTCAGAATGATTTAATTCTTGTTGGCTGACGAAATTTTTTTCGGAAATCTGAGATTTGGGTCTAGAACCGGCCAAAGGATTACTGGTTACAATACGACCTTGTTTTGATAAAAGCAGTTCTGGGCTTGCGCCTAGAATATAATTATTATGTTCTACTGGAATCACAAAATTATAAGCATTTGGATTTTGTTTTAATAAAGCAGCCAATAAGTTTTCTGGCTCTTGATGACGGTTGAACTCATATTCAACAGCCTGAGAAAGAACAACTTTTTCTACCTTCTTTTTCTCAAAAGCATCTAATGCTAACTGTACTGTACCTTCAAATTTTTGGCGTTGAATGAGTAATGATTTATTAATTATCTCAATGTTATTACGATTTTTTAATGAGTTAATCGTAGAAGATGCTTGTGTTATTTTTTTATGATCAGCATAAAAATTTAAGCTACTTTTCTTTGTAATATCAAAAGGTATAGCACCAATTAAAACTGGATTTTGATGGCCTTGCTTTTTAATTTCTTCAAAACATTTTGCAATCTCATCATTAAATAGTGCGGTATTTGCTGCAGGTGTATTTAGCGTTTTAACGAATTCGTTCACTTCGAGATAATAATTTTTCGTAGAGAAACATGAAAATTTCTTTTGACCGATATGATCTAAATTTTGCTCTACTGATATTTGAGTCTGCATCATCTGTATATCACCTCTCACATTGATTTTTTTCAAGCAAATTCTGTAGTACTTCTTTTTAAATATAAGGATATAAAAATACTGAAACACACATTAATGCAAATGATTATTATTATCAATAACAAATTTAGTTTTCAATGCAAGAAATTGTAATTATCTCGTTATTTGTATGAAAAAAATAAACTTTAACCTCTAGAGTTATCTCGATTAAACTTTCTTGTCTAAGGTAAAAATAAAGAAACGCGCCATCTAGCGCTTTAAATTTTATATTCTTAAAATCAATAATTTGCTTATATTTTAAATAAAATGCCTTAATGATACTTTCTTTAGCGGAGAATATTATCAAATATAAATATGCTTGATCTTTTAGTAGCTTTTCAATTTCTTCTTGCTCATTTTTATTGAGAAAAATATCATAAAATTCATCTTTCTTTTGAAAAAAAATATAATGTTTTTGAGACTCTATATCGATTCCAAATATTTTTTCTTTAGGTGTGTTATTTCTAGCATATGCGATGGCATAACATGATTTTTTTGATCCAACATGGCTAATCCCCCCCATCACCCCTTCGGGCCATAGGGGTTCCCCATGTCTACCTTGATAGACAATAGAATCTTGTAAGTTAAAGCTTTGTAATGCATATTTTGCTGCTAAGCGCCCCGTCAAGAACTCTAATTGACGAATGAAGCGTGAGCTTTTTATATTCAGTGGAAGAAATATATTCAGCTCCTGATAGATATGATCAAGCTGAGGTATTTCTTTGATTTGGCTGAGCTGGACCTTATGTATATCTATCCCGAAAGCTGTTAGCTTTTCATATTGAATATTTATTTCATCCAGACATGAATTAGCCCCTCTACTTAGCTGCTTCTTCGTATTCATAGCATGGACTTTATTCAATATTCACGGTCAATGTTTCAACGATGGCAGCAATATTTTCAAGCATCTTTACTCGAGTCTCGGGATTGAGAAAGTAGAAATGGTCCCCTTCAAACTCAATGCTTCCTAACCAATTTTCTGTGTGTTGTTGCCATGCATCCATCATTCTTTTGTTAGGAATATCAGGGTCCTGTTTGCCATAAAATGCAACGATCGGAACCTCAGTCTTATGAATCTTCTCGCTAAGTAATTGATCACTAAGATAGAAGTCGTTACGAATGATTTTGAGAAAGAATGTGAGTGCTTCCTGATTATTTAAAATTTCGTCAGGAAAATTATTGTATCGCTTTAATTCATCAATAATTTTTTCATCAGTTAGCTCATGCTTGTACCGCATATGTTGAATATAGTGGTGCTCAGGTCGGCTACTTATAACAATTAATCTTAACTGATCAATTATGGGTTTTTCATTCAAATAATTGAGTACTTTCCAAATCAAGCCACCTCCTACACTATGTCCAAATAAAATAAATGGTGTGTCTGAGTAAGCTTGTATTTTATTGGCAATTTGCATAGCCAATAGATCAGGATCATCAATCAATGGTTCATTTATTTTTATACCATGACCCGAATATTCAATAGAAATAATACGAATATTGTCAGAAATCTGCTTTTTCCATGGATGATAAATACTCGCGCTACTCCCCGCAGGCGGTAAACAGAACATATTATATTGATGTTTATTCACTTAAGAATTCTCCAAATATTAAGCATTTTTCTTTCATAAAAAATGCTTAAATCAGGTTTCTGCTCTATTTTTTTAAACAGAAATTGAAGCTAAATTGATAGTTTGAGTCGGTTGCCAAATAGCTGAATCACGATGTGTGACAAAAATAACCGTAGAAGAAAGAGCACGTATCGTTGTAACAATTTCCTGCTCAGTCTCTTCATCCAAGGCAGAGGTTGCTTCATCAAGTATTAAAATCGGCGCATTTTTGAGTAATGCTCGGGCAATTGCGACCCGCTGACGTTCACCACCAGACAATGCGGTGCCTTGTTTACCCACCGATTGATTAATTCCTTCTGAACTACGGTCAATCATTGCTCCTAATGCGGCATCTCTTGCAGCCTTTTCTATTTCATCATCAGTTGCATCAGATTTTCCTAAACGGATATTTTCAGCCAGTGTACCTGTGAACAAAATAGGTTCTTGTGTGACATAAGCGATATTCGAGACCAAATCTTCATATTTCATTTGATCAAGAGCTATACCACCCAGGGTAATTTTTCCTATTTGTGGATCATCAAACCGTGTAAGCAATTCAAGTAAAGTACTCTTACCACTACCACTTGGTCCGGTAACCCATACTCTGCTCCCCAATGCGATATCGAGAGATATATTTTCAAGTGCTGGCGCATAGCTAACGCCTTGTACCGAAATATGATGGCCAGTAGGAATTTGAGGGTGTAATGGCTCAGGCAACTCAGGTGGATGGGTGATCTGATTAAAGTTGCGTAGTGCAGCAAATAAATCATTGATATGCAACCCTGCAGTAGCAAGTTCACCTAACGGCGCTGCTGCACGTCCAATTAAGACGAGTAATGCCAATACCAAAGCAGCATGATTGACTCCAGCGATCACCAGATATGTTGCCATCCCAGCAATGGGTAAAACACTTGCTAAGGTTGCAATAAAACTTGCAAATGCAGCAGCATGGTTGATCCGTACTAATGTCTCTTCTTGCTCTTCCCAACGATGTTCCAGCCTTTGAACCGCACGTTCAGGACCGGCTGCTGTGCGTAATAACTCAACATGATCAACCAATTCCAACGTTGCTTGTGAAGCCGCTAAATCGGCAGTATTACGTTTTTTATCAATATGCATGAGTGCACGTTGTGCCAGGATTTGAGCAAATAAAGAGAGTAAAAGTAAGCCTAAAGCGACAAATGCTACGCCTGCTCCGGCAAGCATGCCTATTCCTATTGTGAGAAACAAAGGCATAAAAGGCGCATGTAAAAAGGTTTGCAATTGATGAGCAGGGATACTCATAAACCCAGGAATGCCCTGTCCAGCAATTGTCTTAATCTGAGCACGCTGTTCATTGGTAAACCAAGAGAGCTTGGCACGAGCTAAAGATTTGCCTAACTCAGCAAATAAGTCTCCTGCTAAACGCACACCAGTAAGGAAGCCAGCACGAGTGACCACCACTGTCACTAATATTGCTGCAATTGCACTGATGAGAACCCAACTTGGAGACCATTGATTGACAATTGCAAATGCCAATACGGTATATGCGATTGCTTCAATTGCTGCAACAATGATCCATCCGATACCAACAATAATTAATTTTTGTTTGGCCGCACGAGGAAGCATCGAAAAAATCTGATCTTTATTTAATTTAGCAGGAGTATTCATAAAGATTTCCCTGAGTCAGTTGGGCCGTTAAGCACTAACCTGCTGTCGGCATGAGCAGCTAAGGCAAGATCATGAGTGACCATGACGATGGTTTTATTCTGGTTTTTAGCTAAGTCGCTTAACTCCAATATTATTTTTGTCGCATTGGTCTGGTCGAGTGCGCTCGTTGGCTCATCTAATAAAATAATAGGAGCTGTGGATAAAAACGCACGCGCTATTCCTATGCGCTGTTTTTCACCGCCTGAAAGTAAAGTTGCATCTGCATTTAAATCTACTTTTAATTGGGCCTTGAGTAATGCCTGCTCAAGTTGTTCATCATTTGCATTAACGGCAGATAAGGATAAGTTTTCTCTTACTGTGGTCGGTAATACATCTCCACCTTGTGGAATAAACAAAACCTTTTCATGTCTTAGTTTTTCATGTAATTGCAAAATATCTGTTTTTGCTAATTGAACGACACCTTCTTGCAATACGACTAATCCAGCAAGTGCCCGCAGTAAGGTTGTTTTGCCAACTCCACTTGGTCCTGTAATTGCAGTCATTGAATTTTTTGGAAATGAATAACTTAATCGATCAAATACTTTTTGATTTTCAATTGCAAAGCTTGCATTCACTATTTCGAGTGTTACATCTTGCTCAATCTGTTGTAGATTGCCCGATGAAAGTACTGGCTCTTTTAAGAAAGCAGATAAACGAGTAGCTGCAGCCCGCCCAGCAGCGACATAATCAAGACCATGCCCTAAACGTAGCGAAGGTGTCACGATGGCCAAACTAAAGAAAAGTGTTGCAGCCAAGGTCATGCTGTCGTATTGATAAGCTACAAAATAGGCTATGGCAAAGGTTGCAACAGCTTGTAGTAATGCAGTGGCAACAGCAGCGAGTGTTGCGACTTTACTCACCCAAGACACCATATTTTGAGTGAAATTTTGTGCTGATTGAGTATAGGCTGTTAAAGCACCTGATTGTTGCCCATATATTCGATTATCACGAATGCCGCGCGCATAATCATCAGCAGAACCAATAATATCTAACATGACCTGCATACGTGCAGCGCCATCTCGTTTTGATACATGGGGAACAATAATTAAATAATAGAGTGAAGCAATTGCCCCAGGTAATAATACCCAAAGGGCCATCGGACCAACCAAAGCAATTAATAAAACAATAGAAACTAAAGGGATTACAGCAAAAATTGCAATTTCCGACGGTAAATGTGCCACCATATGGTGTAAGGTTGCGATATCGTCTGAAACTAGTCGTTTTAAGTTTTGGTCACCCTGTTTTGATAGGGTTGTGTTAGGTAACCGAATTAAATGATGAGCAATTTGACGACGTAATCGTGCCGAAAATCCAGCCTCTGCATCATGCACTAACCATGAAGCTAGTGCTGCCAATGCCGCCCCGACTATCCAAAAAACCGCTGAAAAGATCACCCAATAAGAAGATAAATAACCAATCAACTGAATCATGCCCCACAGGGCAGTTAAAATGGCTAAACCAGAAAATACGGCAGCAAGTGTTCCTGCAAATAATTTAGGAAATGCTGGCTTGAGTGCAGGTGCCAAGGAAGAGTCTGTCATCAGATGAGATAACTTTAAATCAGACATGCTTATCTCTCTTTATTTTCATAGAAAAAGTGGTACTTAAAATAAAATCTCGCTTCAATTGACCAGCAAGAATTGTCATTTTCGGCTTTAAAAAAGCATGAATAAGAAAATCATATAAAAAGTATTTTTTTAAAAACTTTAATTGCATCAAAAACTTCCTAACCACCCTATCAAAATATTTTTAGATCATTTTCTAGACTGTAAAAATTAATATGGATTTGTCTAAATCATTTTGGTTGATATGACTAAAAACCAACTGTACGTTTAGAGGCACCTTGTAAATCAAAAATAACGTCATCAATTAAGCTATCAATCTGACGTGTATCTCGGTGATGTGCCGTAGTAATTAAATGAGCCATATTTCCGGAAGTTGCCAGATAATGCTTTTTCCAGACGTGCTCAGAAGGACACGGAAATACTACAGTGATTGAATTCGGATTCCGCCAAGCAGGAATGCCCACTGCCTGAAAGCGATCAACCGCGTACTGGGCCATTTTTAGACAATGTTGAATTCTATGTCGTCTTTGTAAATTAGTTTGGCTACGTATTGCCGCCCACATCAGCAAGACGGTATGACCATTACGAGAACCGCTAATGGTTTGATCACGTGTAGAGATATAGTCAACATCTACTGATATACGCTCTACATTTTGGCGTTTGGCCACAACAATGCCACACGGAATCGGTGAGCCAATCATTTTATGACCAGACACACAGATTGAGTCGATACCATGAGCAAAGGAAAACGCTTGAGGATGATCAACAAAAGGTAAAATCATGCCACTTAAGGCAGCGTCGGCATGAATATAATAATCTCGGCGCATGATTCCGATTTGCGCTAAGCGCTCTTGAATCATTTCAATATCATCAATTGCACCGGTCATGGTCGTACCAATATTTGCAAAAATAATGGGGTGACTTTCTTTATTGGTTTTTATTTTATGGATTAAATCATCATAGTCGATTTCGCCATTATCCAATGATTCGATCACACAAGATTTCATCTGCAATAATTTGGCGATTTTTCCCACCGAATAATGCGTATCTTTTGAGTAATATAATGTGGAATCAGAAAATAGCTCACGCGCCAGATAGCAGCCAAACATATTACCTTCTGTGCCACCATTGGTTACGTATCCCCAGCTTTCTTCAAAGGGAATTTGAAAAATTTCAGCAAAATACGCCATCACATCTTTCTCAAAATCAAAAGAATTTAATGCGTAATTACTATAGTCTTTCCAATCACCACAATTATTAATAGAGAATTTGAAAAAACGGAATAAAGCGGAATAATCAAAATCTGCAGATTCAGGATATCCAATATTGAAGTATTGATGTTTTAAACAGTAATTCCAGAATGTCTCTATTCTCTCTTGATCAGCAGGCGATAAAATCATTTTTTGCTCCGTTAATATGACGATTACAAGTCGTCTAACGAGTCGCTATCAAAGATATAAATTTTATGTATAAATTTAGCGACCAGGATTTGTCGTATGCCTTATGATGGCAACCCTCTACCCTGCAATCCTTTGCCGTGCATCAACCAATGACCACCAATTTGATAAGGTGGGTGTGCGTCCTAATTCTTCAAAACTAATATTGATTCCCTGCGCTTTGAGTTCCGAAGAAAACTGCATAATTCGTAATGAGTCCAGTCCATAAAGAATCAGGTTTTCTTCTGGATCTAATTCATCTTCTTCAATAAGCTGCTGGACTTTTTGCTCTAACCAAGGTCGTGTAATGCCTGTTGCCACCTGCCCCACTACAGATTCGGTATCCACAACTTGACCGCAACGTGAAGATACATATTTCAAAGCTAAGCGGTGTTCTTCTTCTGAAAAATCGGCAACTGCATTCCCAACCAGAAAGGGTTGTATGTCACTCATAAAAGCTTCAATTGCCGTAACCATACAACCGATATGGGCATAGACACCGCCAATAATGAGCTGATCACGATTCCAGTTTTGCATTCTTTCAAGTAAATCCGAACGTTTAAACGCGCTATAACGCCATTTCGTTAAGACAATGTCATGTTCAGCAGGAGAAAGTTGATCAATAATTTTTTGCTGATCGATTGTTGAGGCTGGCAAACCCGGTCCCCACATGGCATTCAGTAATGCGCGATCTGCCGCTGGTTGCTCATAAGGCTGTGCTGTATAGACAACAGGAACATTGTTCTGATGTGCCCAACTTCTGAGTTGAACTAAATGATTAACAACCGTTTTAATTAATTCACTTTCAGCATCGTAAAAATTTAAAAAGTAGCGTTGCATATCATGAATTAACAAAACTGCTCGAGAAGGATCTAACTGCCAGTCTGTTTTATTATTTGGATAACTCTCTCTTTCGGGCATGAGATAAGTAGAAATTTTTGAAATAGCCATATGCTGCTCAATATTTATTAAGATGTTGTAGATGTATTTAAAATGCTGCGAAGTTGTTTTTTGTCCACCTTACCGACTGCGGTCAGTGGCAAACTTTCGATTAATTTGATCTGGTCTGGAAGTTTGTATTGTGCAATACCCAACTCCATGAGATGACGTCTGAGCACAACAGCTTTAAGTTCAGGATTCCGAGAAACAATAAAGGCACAACTTTTTTCACCGAATTGTTCATCAACAATTGCGACCAAAGCTGCGTGCATAACTTCCGGATGTAAAAGAATAAGTTTTTCTATTTCTTCCGAAGCAATCTTTTCACCACCACGGTTAATCTGGTCTTTAATTCTTCCTACTACACGTAAATTACCATCCGAAGTACGCTGCACGAGATCGCCCGAATAGTAATAGTTGTCCTCATCAAAGACCTGTGAATTATGTTCAGGGCTTTGGTAATAACCACAAAAGGTATAAGGTCCCCGAGTCGCAAGCATCCCTATTTCACCTTCCGGAACTTCTTTATACTGCTCATCCACAATTTTTATTTCATCATCAGAACTAATAGGACGCCCTTGTGTCGTAAAGATTTGCTCGTCGGAGTCATCGAGTCTGGTGTAATTGACCAAGCCTTCGGCCATTCCAAATACTTGTTGTAATTTACAATTGAGAACTTCAGGAACTTGACGGGCTAAAGATTCAGGGAAACTTGCTCCACCTACTTGAAGCAACTTTAAAGACTGAATTTGATCTTTATATTGCGCGGCTTTTTCTAGCCACATAATGACAGCACTCGGCACTAAAGATGCCATATTGACTTGATGTTTTTGAATAATAGAAAAACAATTGAGCGGTTCAGGATTTGGTGCCATCACAACACATCCACCTGCATGTAAAACGCCTAATGCACCGGGTGAACTCAACATAAAGTTATGAGGAGCTGGTAGAGCGCACAATAACCGGGTATTCGAGTTTAAACCGCAAATCTCGGCACTGGCCCGCACACTATAGTCATAGTCATTATGCGTGCGTGGAATAAGTTTTGGTGTTCCCGTACTTCCACCTGACAACTGAAAGAAAGCAACTTCATCAGCAGGTGTAGATGAAAAATCGACTAAGGTCTTTGCTGGTGTTTCAATCCAGTCTAATAGTCCGAAATCGGTAGCTTGATGATTGAGCATCAAAATAATTTCAGGACTTAAATTTACTTCATGAAGTGAGTCAATAAATTGATTATTGCTAAAGACTTCATGCTGACGCGAACCAATTAAAAGCTTAGGTTTAATCTGTTTAATAAAGGCATTTAGTTCATATTGGCGATGGCTATATAGCGCATTAAGCACAACCACGCCTGCTTTAAGCAAGGCAAAAAAGACAATATAAAACTCTGCAACATTGGGAAGTTGTACTAAAGCAGTATCACCCTTGCCCAAGCCTTTTTCAGCTAGTCGAGTAGCTAAATTTGTTGATAGCCGGTCCAGCTCGATATAACTCAACTGACGCTCACCACAAATAATTGCCGGCGAATGCGGATGCGATTGAACCCCTACCGTTAAAATGCGCGTCAAAGGTTGGTCACTCCAATAACCTTTATTTCGATAGTTTTGCGCTCTCTCTGGAGACCAGCGAACAAACTCAATCAACTGTTTTTTCATGACATTCTAAATATTCAATTTAATTTAATGGTTATCAAACTATTGATTCTTGGTAAATTTTCTTACATATCGGCATAAATATTTAATTTGAATACCGACTAAAGAAAACTCTTAAGACGGACAAGCTATATATTCACAGCAAAATTGGAAATGATTAACAAATGCAACTGGTAATCATTTTCATTTGTTTGTATGATGCTGAAACAAGATTAATTTGTCAACCGAGTTATCGTTCAATGTGTGAATTAACTTCGATGCAAGCGGCCTGCTGGTTTGGTCGCTCTGGCAACGCAACTTTAGGTGGCGTTGCTGCCCACCTCTATACAGAATTTGACGGTCAATTTATTGATCTACAAAAATTACATTTAGCACTTCAACGACTTTATAAAGAACACCCTATTTTGAGATTAAGTTTGAGTGCCGATGGCATCGCAAACATCATGGCTGAGAAGGCTCAACAGATATTAGAAGTCGATGATTTTTCAAAGCTTAGCGATCATCAAATTGAGCAAATGCTCATGCAAAAACGCGAGCAATGGACCCATCAAAAACTTGATTTAAGTCAGGGCCAAACTGCAAGATTTTCTGTAAGTGTTCTTAAAAATAATATTTTCCGTTTTCATGTAGATACGGACATGATTGCTATAGATCCGTCCAGCTTCTTGAATTTAATGGAAGATCTTTCTTTGTTTTATGAAGACCCAGAAATATCATTCTCCCGTCCGCCTAATTTTTTTGACTGGTATCAAAAAATACGGACAGACCCTGACCTAAAAAAATTAAACCAACGAGACCGCTTATGGTGGAAACAACGTCTGCCTCAGATTAGCCCTGCTCCGTCTCTACCTTTCATTCATCAAGAATTCAAAACAGCAAAAAGTGATCGTTTAAGTACTTGGCTATCGCCAAAAGAACGAACAGCATTACAACAACTTGCTAGAAAACAACATATTACTGTAACCAACCTGATATTAGGTCTATTTTCCTATACGCTTGGTCATGCAACCAAAGATCACAGCTTCCGATTAAATATTCCTACTTTTTGGCGCGAGCCAGTTTTAAAAAATGTCGAAGGCACTATTGGTGATTTTGCTAATCTAGTCATCCTTGATGTCGATATGAAAGGGACAACTACCTTAGCCGCATTCTGCAAACAAATAGCAAATCAAATGCTTGAGTTATTAGAGCATTCACATTATTCGGGTGTTAATGTTCTACGTGACCTGTCTCGTTATCATGGTAGTGCACAGATTGCTCCCGTGGTATTTACAGCGGCACTCGACTTAGAAAACGATAATTTACTTTCCGAAAGTGTCCGCCGTGTTTTTGGCTCAATGAATTGGGTCATTTCACAAGGACCACAAGTTGCACTTGATGCACAAGTTGCTCATGTAGATGACGGTATTTTAGTTAACTGGGACATCCGTTTAGATGCTCTACCCAAAGAATGGATCACGAATTTATTTGAATCTTTCATTCATTTACTTAAAAATCTTGCCGCACATCCGGAGCAACTTAATACACAAATTATAAACTCAGCACAAAATACCTCGTCAGATCGTACGTCTCAAAAACCATTAAATGCATTACAGCAAGCTTATCTATTAGGTCGAACTCAAGCCCTTCCTTTAGGTGGTATTGCCATGCAAGAGTTTAGGCAGTATCACGGCAAAATGGATATTGTTTTATTAAGACAACGATTGGCAGAAATGGTACGGCGGCATGACAGCTTACGAACCTATATTGATAAAAATAGGTTAATACAATATGTAAGCGATCAAGTGAGTGTCAATTTAAAAGAAATAGACCTAACTACATGGGAACCTGAACGTGCTTCTCACCACATCGAATCCTATAAAAATAGTTATACGCATGAGCTATTTGATTTAAATCAGTCGCCTTGGAATATCACCGTATTTTTATTAAAAAATAATCTATTAACAATTTTTGTCCGCTTTGATGCATTGATTTTAGATGGCCGATCTATAGCTTCACTTATGTTAGAGCTATTTGATGGACAACAACATGATATCCAAACACAAATAGAAAAAAATGAAGTTGAAAATAGCTTGTCTGTTCATCAGACAGATATGGCTTACTGGGAAAGAAAATTTTCTAAATTATCGGCTATTCCTGCGTTTCCGTGGAAAACACCCTTACAGCATTTACCGACTTCACGTTACCATCGTAATAGTCTGGTTATAGAAAAAGCTCAATTTAAACAGTTGTCTAAAATTGGCACAAAACATTCACTGTTTAAAAACTCAATCATCATGGCGATTATTTTGGAAGTGCTATCTCATTGGAGCACGGACAAATCTCTATGCGTTGCTGTTCCTATACTTCCTCTCTATGCCGGACCATTTTCTAATAGCTCTACGTTTATTGCTGTTGAGTGGAAAACTTCAGATCAATTTGCTGAACAAGCAAACCGTTTGCAAACTGAAGTTTTAGAGGGTTTACAGCATCTTTCATTTTCAGGCGTTGATCTCGCTCGACTATTATTTGAAAAAGTTGGCACTGCTCCAGTATTACCGATTGTAATTACAAATGGTTTGTCATGGCCGGTATTATCTGAATCTCATCCTATTCAGCAACTAGATGGCCTTACTCAAACACCTCAAGTTGCAATTGATATTCGCTTTAGCACAAGAAATGACGGCGCTTTGATTTTCGATATTGATTATGCCCAAGAAGCATTTTCATCCCAAATGATTGAAGATTTCTTGGATGCACTGCAATTAGCAATCAAGCAAATTATTGGTTCAGAAATATTCAGTTTTGATCTCAGCAATTTTTTCAGTGAGCTTCAAAATAAACGACCATATTTTAAAAATAATGAGTCCGATCATTCATCTATACCACTTGAAAATAATGCTAAACAGCAAAATCAACTACTCGACATTTATTTAGAAGTGATAGGCCACACACCAAATAAGGAAGTGGACAGTTCAACTCATTTTACTCATCTCGGGCTGCGTCCACATCATTTAAAGGTCGTTTCAAAACGTATTAATGAAACATACGCGATTCAGCTCTCACCTGTTCAACTTATTCAATGTCGCAATATTGCTGATGTAGAGAAACTACTAACACCACATTAATTCGTATTTTGAACTTTCATCATTTTGGAAACAGATAAAGTATAAACATGAAAAAAATAGATATTACCGGAATTGGTATTGGGCCATTCAACTTAGGTTTAGCTGCTCTTTTGTCTCATCATCCCGAAATCAAAAGCGTATTTTTAGAACGCAAACCAGAATTTCGATGGCATGAAGGACTGCTATTGCAAGGCACGACATTACAAGTTCCTTTCTTTGCCGACCTGGTTACTATGGCCAATCCTTGCCATCCCTTAGGCTATATTAATTATTTACATCAACATGATCGCTTGCATCAGTTTTATTATTACGACAGTTTTTTAATTCCACGCCGTGAATATGACCATTATTGCCGTTGGGCTTCAAAACAATTACCGGATTGTCGATTTGGAGAAAACGTAAGCCATGTGGAATATGATGCCAAGCTGGATAAATTTATTATAGAAAGTGAATCAGCCTCGGGCGAAAAACAAAAATATATAAGCCAAAATCTGGCGATTGGTATTGGGACTAAACCTCGAATTCCTACGTGGCTTGAAACATGCAAACACCCTTTAGTAAAACATTCTGCGGAGTTTGCAAAAATTCAGGAACAACTTAAACAATGTAAACAGGTCACGGTTATTGGCTCAGGCCAGAGTGCAGCAGAATGTGTGCTTGCTTTATTTAATTCACTTACCCCAGAACAAGTAAAAGCAGGCGCATCTATTCGTTGGATCACACGTTCTGCCGGCTTTCACCCAATGGAATATTCTAAACTTGGGCAAGAATGCTTTACCCCTGCATATATGCAATATTTCCAAAGCCTGCCTAGAGATAAACGCCGCGATATTGCTGCTAGTCAGGGCCTGATCTATAAAGGGATTAGCTTCTCAACCATTGGCGATATATATGATGTGCTTTATGAGCGTTCAGTGGCTGGTGAAAAATCTGGTTTAAGCCTATACACAAGCTGTGAGGTTGAATCGGTTGAAGAACTTGAATCGGGTTCTCTGCGTTTAACCTGTTTGCACACCCAACTCGATCAACGTTGCGAATTAGAAACTGATGCCCTTGTCGCAGCTACAGGCTATGTTCATGATTGGCCTGAATGGTTCCAAAATATGAAGGGTTCTATTTTAGCTGTTGATGATAAAAATGATTGTATTGTTCAAGAAGACTTTACGGCTTTACGTTGTGATCAGGGACAAGGTCGAATTTTCATTCAAAATGCCGAGATTTTTCAGCAAGGCGTTGGTTCTCCAGACTTAGGGATCGGAGCAACTCGAAACTCAGTCATTATTAATCAATTACTGGGGCGTAATGCTTATCGAATTCCTAAACAGTCTTCTTTCCAGCACTATGGTTTACCAAAATAAAAAAACGCTTAATAAAAAACTGCCAAATCAAATTTGGCAGTTTTTTTATATGTTCTTTTTAGATCAAATTAAAAATCAATTGTGGCAGATAATAAATAAGTACGTGGTGCACCAAGCATTAAATTTGTAAATTGAGGCATTGACCAATATGACTTATTGGTGAGGTTATCAATATTCCCGCGAATAGTGACAGGAAATTGAGCTATTTTCGTATTATAACGTGCGCCAATTCCGTACACTTCACGTCCAGGCACTGAGGTTGAATTATCATTATAAATATATTGTTTAGACGCAGCTGTCGCATTGGCAGTCAAAGTTAAGCCCGGGATATACGACACATCACCTTCAATACCAAGCTTAGCTTGCACTTTTGGAACACCGGCAACAACATTTCCTAACTCGCTTGCAATTCTGGTTTTTGTAATTTTAGGATCAATATAAGTTAATCCTCCCATTACACGAATATTGTCAACAGGTGAACCATAAAAGCCCCATTCAACTCCGCGATTACGTTGTTCTCCATCAGCACCATAAATAGATTTGATTTTTTCATCGGTACTTTTAATTACATACGAATTTCTAGATTTGATCTGAAATACACTAAACGTATTGGTGAAGTTACCGCTGTCAATTTTAATTCCGGTTTCCATCTGTTTAGTTTTAAAAGGAGAAAATATTTGCCCCTCATTTTCGTAGTTTTGTCCTGTAGGTACGGTTCCCCCTGAGCTTAATCCTTCAATATAGTTTGCATATAATGAAACATGATCATTTGCTTTTACCAAAATTGCAGCTGCAGGTGTAATAGCGTTCTTATCATAACGACCGTTAATATTTCGGACGCCCTGCCCATTTAAACTTTCGGTGACAATATTTTGAAAACGCAGTCCTAAGGTTAATTGGACTTGATCTTGAAGAACCGACATCGTATCGGCTAAGCCAACACTTGTTAAATTTTCTTTATTACTAAAAATAGGTGCAATAGGAACGCGATTCGGTTTACTGCCCCAGTTCGGATTATAAATATTAGTTACACGATCTCCCTCAGGAAATCCCTGTCTAATACCAGCTTCGTCATCCGTTTCGCGGTAATGTGTTGCATTGAATGCCAGAGCATGTTTGACAGCACCTGTATCAAATTTACCACGTAAACCCACTTCAGCAGATTTACGTTCATATTTGAAACCTAAATGTGCAATATTAAACTTTATATCTCCCGCTTCGTTTTGTATTTCAGTTTTAGCAGCACCTAAAGTGTTATATTCTGTTTTACTCATACCTGCCGTTGCATACGCCATCCACTTATCATTTAAGTCATACTCGCCTCGGATCATACCTCCCGTATCACGCGTGTTATAGACCGTCCACGTTGGGTTCAATAAAGTATCGGGATTTGGCGCTTTGGGTAAATTAACACCCGGTAAAATGGTTAAACCACGATTTATACCGTCAGCATGGTCACGGCTAGTATATAAATCGGCTGAAAGTCGTGCATTGTCGCCTCTCCAATCTAAACCAAGTGAAAATAGATGAGTGGTTTTTTCCTGCTCTTTAATCGGTCCTTCACCATCTCGATATACGCTATTGAACCGCACACCAAACTCTTTGTTTTCACCAAAACGGCGCCCAATATCCAGATGGCCTCCGAATTGTGAATCCGACATATACGTCGTTGTAAAACGAGTTAAGGGATCATCTCCTGCACGTTTCGGAACCAAATTAACTGTTCCCCCTAAAGTTGAACCTGGAGGCATTCCGAGGCATTCCGTTTAACATTGCTGAAGGGCCTTTTAACACGTCAATACGTTCAAACATTTCCGGTGAGGCGCGATATAAAGGAGCAATACCATATAATCCGCCCATAGAAGTATCGCGGCCAGCAGCCACAGAACTTGATCTAAATCCACGAATAGCATAACTTTCTGCAATTACGCCGTAAGCGCCAGTTGAAAAAATAGATGGATCCGTTTTTGCAATCACATCGGTGATATCTTTCGCTTGCTGATCTGCAATATATTTTTCTGTATACGCAATGGTATTAAACGGGGTTTCCATAGCGGTTTTATTACCTAAAAAGCCAACTGAGCTTTTCGACGAAACCTGCCCTCCCGCATAAGTATCATCTTGTTCAGCTTTTACGGTAATTGCGGGTAAAGCTGCTACATTTGTTTGAGCAGCCTGTTGTTGTTCTAGAGTTTTTGTTGAATTATCAATAACAGCAGCATAGGTGTTTGATGCACATAGAACAAATACGGTGCCTAATGCATAGCCTAATCGAAGGGCCATTTGTGCAGATGCAACACCATTTAATACAAAAGAACGGTGATTAATTCTTTGATCATTCCCAGTTTTAAAATTACGGTTATCGCTAACGTTGTTCATTGAAAGACCTTTAATGTTGTGATTCATTTTTTATTAACTATCTGCTTAAAATTCATAGCAAAATAGTGAAAATTTATGCTGTAAAATTTAACTAAGTGATGTGCCCAAAAATTTATTGATAGCCTTTTTTCACATCTTCCATCACTATTTTGAGTGAGGTTGGGCTTGCAGCCGTGGTGTACCACGCATCGGCATCGACAAAAATGACACGACCGTTTTTCCATGCTTTGGTTTGACGTAATAATGGATTTTCAACACTGGCAGCATTAATGTTTGAGCGATGTTCCATCACAGCAGTTCGGTCCACGATATAAAGAATATCGGGATCCGCTTTTTTGATGAATTCACTCGAAATAGGTTGCCCATGTAGACTTGTATCCACCACACCACTTGCAGGCTTTACCCCAAAAGCACTAAAAATAAAGCCATAGCGTGACTGAATACCAAAATTACTAAATGCCCCATTGTTATGAAGAACGACTAATGCTCTTTCTGGGCGATTGGCCGTTACGGCTTGTACTTGCTTCACCTGTTCAACAAGTTCAGAAACTTTCTGGCGGGCTAAATCTTCTTTATTAAATATTTTTCCTAAGGTCATCATATGGTCTTTAACCAGACCAATATGATTACTCTCGCTATTGTTGAAGTTGATATCGTAATGAATGGTCGGGGCAATTTTGGACAGTTCCTGATACTGATTAACGTGTAATGGCGTCATCAAAATCAAGTCTGGCTTTAATGCATATATCCTTTCCATATTGGGCTGTACAATTGCACCCAAATCCTGAATTTGTGCATCTTTTTTATATTTTTCCAAAAAGTGTGGAACATAATCTTTTGGCATTCCCATAATCGGGACATTGAGTTGATCTAGAAAGTCAGCTTCATTCATATCAAGTACGGCAACGCGTTGCGGTAAATGATCTATCACCGTAGTTCCAAGCGCATGTTTCACCATAATCGGTTCTGCTAGCTTCTGAGAAGCTTGAGTGGTATCTGCAACTTTTTGATCACATGCTTGTAGAGTGACAGCTGCCGCTATGATGAGGGCTACTCCCCCATACTTTTTCTTCCAGTTCATATGTATTCAAGCTCCAGATGAGTTGAAGTAATTACACATACAGCCACGCTCACTGTATGTAATTTCAAAATCAAGCTCGTACAGATCATTTAATTGCGCCTCTGTAATCACTTGTTCCGTTAACCCACTGAAATGAAGCTTGCCGTTCTTGAGCGCGACAATATGGTCCGAGTAATTCGTGGCAAAATTGATGTCATGAATGACTAAAATCACAGTGCGCCCTTGTTCATCACATAAGCGTCTGAGTGCACGCATAATTTGAACGGCATGTTTCATATCAAGGTTATTTAAGGGTTCATCTAATAAAAGTACGTCTGTTTGCTGGGCGATCGTCATCGCCAAAAAGGCCATTTGCCTTTGACCACCACTAATTTCATCTATGTAAGATTTGCGCAGTGGTTCTAAAGAAAGAAACTCAATAGCTTCATCAACCACCTGACGATCTTGGTCGGTTAAAACACCACGGCTATAGGGAAAGCGTCCAAATGACACCAGCTCTTCTACGGTTAAGCGCAAATTAAAGCCGGGTGCTTGACGTAAAGTCGCGACATGCTTGGCATAAACAGCGGTTTTAATATCCGCAATATTTTGATGATTAAGAAAAATCTCGCCTTTATCCGGCTCAATTAAACGTGCCATCATCATGAGCAAAGTCGATTTTCCGGCTCCATTTGGACCAATGAGTGACGTCACCTGACCTGTAGGAAATTCAACATTTACGTCAGTCAGTATTGGCTTATTTCCATATGACTTATTGATATTCTTGACATGAATCATGCAACACCTCGGGTACGAACCGTCAGCGCAAGGAAGTAAATGCCACATACCAGATTGACCAAAATGCTGACGGTCGTTTTGTAATTAAAAACGTGCTCAACTAAAATTTGAGCAGCAATAAATATGGCAATCGTGATGGCACAGCCCATAGGCAGCGTTAATTTATGCTTATAACTTCTTGCTAGCGCATAAGTAATGTTGGCAATGAATACGCCCATAAATACTGTCGGGCCAATCAGGCTGGTAGATACCGCTACCAAAATAGCGATCAGGGCTAAATAGAAACTGACATAGCGGTGATGATGAATGCCTAATGAAATCGCTTGCTCACGCCCTAAAATCAGAACATCCAGAACAGGGAGCGCTTTCCTACCGAGAAATAGAACAATGACTACGGCTAAGCTGGCATACAATAAAGTTTCTGGTTGAGAGCGATTAAAAGAAGCATAGCTAAGGCCTTGGAAAACAGAAAATTCACCAGGATTAATTTTGAGTTGAATAAATTGAGTAATCGTCCCGACGACCATCGTAAGGACTAAGCCTAAAAGCAACAGGAGAAAGACATCATTTCTGCCATATGGCAATAACCACTTATGGATTACCCATGAATAAAGCAGCATTAAAACGATAGAGATAAAGAAATTACCATTTACCCCTAACTGGCTTAATCCATGTGTCCCCCAAAAAAACAACAACAAAACTTGCCATAAGAGATAAATCGCTTCATAGCCCATAATGGAAGGGGTCAAAATACGATTACCGACCAATGTTTGAAAAACAATCGAGGAAAAAGCAACGCAAATACCGGCTATCACAATCGTGGCAAGACGCAGAAGTCGGTTAGGAATGACATAATCAAAATCTAACCCTGAGTTTAAAAATAAAAAACATACTGCTAGACAAATGACAGTCAGATAAATCATCCATAACTTTGTAATACGCATTATCTGAACTCCCTCAAAATGAGGATGAGGAAAATAATTCCCCCCACACCACCTGCGGTAAGTCCGATCGGCACTTCAAATGGATAAATGATTGAGCGGCCAAGAATGTCGCAAATCAGTAATAGAGACGCCCCACCTAAAGCCACAATGGGCAAGGTTTTAGCTAAGTTTTCTCCGTATTTCAGTGCGACTAAATTGGGGACCACGAGCCCGACAAAAGGAATAGCACCAACCGTAATTACTGTGGTCGAAACTGTAAACCAGTATCAAACCAATGGCGGCTATAGCTGCATAACTAAGTCCCAAGCTAGAAGCCATCTCTTCCCCCATACCAATCACGGTAAAGCGGTGTGCGAAAAGATAAGTCAGGACAACAATCGGAAAAATAATGTAAATAACTTCATAGTGGCCTTGGACAATTTTTGAAAAGTCCCCTAAAAGCCACCCTTGCATACTTTGTAAAATATTAAAGCGATAGGCATAAAACTCAGCTAAGGCACTCAGTACACTGCCGTACATCAAGCCAATAACCGGTACTAAAACCGTATTTCTAAAACGGACCCGCCGAATAATTGCGATATAAATTAAGCTGGCAATAAAACAAAAAATAATCGCAAATATCATCTTGCTCAGCGTGCTGGTTACCGGAACTAAAGTTAACGACACTAAAATTCCCAGTTTGGCAGCATCTAAACCACCCGAAGTTTCCGGTTCAACAAACTTGTTACGCACAATATGCTGCAAGATGACGCCACATACCGCCAACCCGATACCGGTAAGCACAATAGTAATCAAACGAGGAATACGGCTGGCTGTAAGAGTGAGCCAACTCTCATGAGAAAAAGAAAATAAGGTAGACCACTGTATTTGTTCAGCCCCGAGCAATAATGAGCAAATACATAAAATGATAAAAATACAGAATAAGCCGAATTGCATCAGTGGCGTGCCCCACTTGAGCGTAATAAAACCGATGCAAATTGCAAATTTAGTCCCATCAAACCAAAGTGAGGGAAAATTTGTTCAACATTTGATGGGCTTATTAACCTTTCATGATTGAATATTCTCATGAAAATTCCTCAATTTTATCGAGACAACAGAATCAGTTCCTTTTAAATAGGCAAAATCACAGCCCTATTCCGAGGAGCGTTTTTTCATCTTTAAATTATTTTTGCCCAACCAATTTCGAATTAAATAAATATTAATCAATCACTTATTATTTATTTTCTATTTTAAAAATTCGTCATTCTCAATTGGCACTATCTACTTGCAAATAATAATCTTGATGTAAATGAGAATCAATTATAGTATGTTTAAAGGTAAAATGTAACCCTACTGTTACATCAGTACAGTTCATGTGGACATCAACTCATTAGAAAAAGGTCAATTTTTGCAAACAAGCAAATCTATAACATTATGAATTATATGAAATTTAATCTAATGTAAAAAATTTGCGAAATAAAAATTGATGAAAATAGCCATTTGATAAACCAGGATTCATTTATGTTGGAACAATTTTCCAAATCGCCCTCTCTCCTTTCAGTTACTGATTACGAAGAACATATCTGGATGTTGCAATTACAGCAGCCTGAACAAGTTAACCGACGTTTTAATCTGTGGAAACTTAATCAAGATTTAGACATTCAACTGCTCATTAAAGCAATTCAAGATATCATTAAAACTACACCTGACTTAAATGTCCGCTATACATTTAGTGACGAAGGTGATTTATACAAATATCCATTTGATGATCATTCAGCTTGCCTAGAAGTAAAAAAGAGCAATGCAGAACACGTATTTGAGCAGGTAAATACCTTAAAAGCGCAAGCATGGAATGCAGAATTTCATCCCCCTTTTTTTACAAGTCTCGTAGAAACTGAACAAGACTATTTTCTTATTTTAGCGCTCCACCTGATTCTCGATGAAAGCTATCAAAAGTCAGATTTCATTCAGGCCATACAAAATCGATATCAACAATATTCACCACATAATATGCCATTGGTGCTGACAGAAATTGATATATCAAATCAACTAGATGTAAGTTCTACAAAAGCGTCAGCACAATCTAACCAAAACTATGTATCAGAAATTATTTTAGAAGAGTTTCGAAATACACTCGCTGAACCAGAAATGAGTCAACATGATGACTTTTTTGATTTTGGCGGCCATTCACTATTAGCAACACGAATTATTGGAAACCTACTTAATAAACATGGAATTGAGATTCAATTTAATGATTTCTTTAAATCTCCATCTGCGGCTGACTTAGCTCAATACGCTTTCGTTAAATCTGCAAAAACCGAAAAAACCACCTTACAAAGTGTAGATCAAGCCCCGCTTACTTTAGCTCAAGATTTCCTGTGGCAAGCTTATTCTGCGTTCGATTTTAGCCCAATTTATAACTTACCATTTGCCGTAGAATTCCTTGAAGAAATTAATGAAGATGTTTTCTTTCAAGCGTTTACAGATATTGTTGAGCGCCATGCAGGTTTACGCACAATTTTTAATAGCGCCAATGGTCAAACCTATCAGCAGGTTGTTCCTACGTCTGAACTTCAACAATTCAAATGGTTTTGGAACAGTGCCGAAAGTCAAGATGCAACGCTTGCAAGTGAAGCTTCATATAAATTTGATTTAACCCGTGAACTTCCCTTAAGAATTCGTTTAATTCGAAATGCCAAAGGTCGCCAAACTCTATCGTTTTTAGTTCACCACATGGTGATTGATGAATGGTCTTTAAATACGATTATGGCTGACCTTGCGCATGCTTATCTTGCTCGCTCAAATGCTCAAGTTCCAAACTGGAAGGCACCTGCCCAATCTATTCTTGATTTTTCTTTACTCCAGCAAAAACAAGGTATCAACCAAGACCATTTAAATTATTGGACTAACCTGTTAAGAGGAGCAACCAAAGGTCTAAGCCTTCCTGTTTCGGAACATGAATTAAATGCTGAAAAGGAAAAACCTCCAGTCCAATGGATCGAACTTAAATTTGCACCAGAAATGCATGACAAGCTTCTCGCATTTTCGAGACAACACAGCTCTTCTATTTTCACGGTTCTCTATACTGCTATCGCCCATGCATTACAGCAACAGGGTAATTTAAAAGATATTGTAATTGGTACTTCTGCATCTGGACGAACTGATCCTGAGTTCTTTGATACGGTGGGTTACTTTACGACCATGGTGGCGCATCGCACACAGTTTAGCCCTTCAGATTCATTCCAATCGTTGCTCCACAATATCAGCACAATGATTAATACCTCGATGGCCTATGCAGATATTCCAATCAACCATATACAAAATGCGTTAGGGATGAGTGCCGATGAAGGACTGTTATTTGATGTGTTTATTCATATCCATTCAAATAATGCTTTAAACGGCGCGCTCAAAACACCTCAGGGACAAGACCTTCCTTATCGTCAGATTTTGCCGGAACGTGATGAATCGATGTTTGGCTTACATTTTGAAATTATGGAAAATGTGATTGATGGACAACATCAGTTAAGCATGATCATTACGTATCAAGCCCATCGCTTCCCGACTGCAACAGTGGAAAGCATCTGTGAAAAAATTAAGGCAACCTTAGCTCAAATCTAGTTGCCCTAAAACCAACCATGTGCTTAAAAGCAAACAACTCAACTCTGCTTTTAAGCACATTTCAATTTTTCTATTTTATTTGTTGCTCTACTTTATTCACCACATCCTGAATTGTTTTGCAGCTAATGAGTGTATAAAAATCAATTTCTGTATTGAGCTTTTGAGAAAGTTTCTGAGCAATACTCATGAGTTGTTTCGGACGAATTCCTATCGCTAATATTTCACTTCTATAAAAAATATCCATTCTTTCAGCTTGGCTGTCAGCTATGCATTCACGGAAAACCGATAACACCGAATCTCCCACCTTAGCGACCGATGACAGTGTTTTAGAGGAGTTTGCAGAGAACGTAGAAGATACGTAAATTTTACTCTGAGCGATTTCTTGCACAGCTTTACGATCAATTTTTCCATTTCGGGTCAAAGGTATGGTTTCGATGCCTAAATATTTCGAAGGAATATGTGAACTCGGCAAATGTATTTTTAAGAAGTTCTTTAATTCGGGGCTATTTAGGCGAGTAGTTTTATATTTATTTTCTAGGGTGTAAACGGCGACTAACTCTTGAGTTTCAGTCGTTGGATGTACACAACTGATCACCACACAGTTATGGATATACGGGTTCTTCGTCAAAGCATTTTCAACCTCGGCCGCAGAGATTCTCACACCTTTTATTTTTAAATAACCTTCCTCACGTCCCGCAAAAATAATATTTCCATCTTCCCTAAAATATCCTTGGTCACTCATGCGAAAAGCAGTTTGAGTTTCATTTTCGCTCACTTGAATATCAACGAAATCTTTATAATTAATTTCCCCATCAATTAAATAACCATTAGATAAATTCAGGCCGGCCATATACATCGTACCGACCTCGCCCATTTGGCAAGGCTTTAGATTTTCATCCAAAATAAAATAACGGTTATTTTCTAAAGCTTTTCCATACGGAATAATTTCCTGATCCTGCTCATTTATTTCATGCCATATACTCCAAATTGTGGTCTCGGTAGGCCCACCTAATGAAAATAAACGAGCGTTAGGCAATTGTTGTCTTAACTTCGCTATAAGGGAAGGCTTGATATAATCGCCGCCTTGGGCAATTAAACGTAAAGACTGTAGTTGTTCTTTTTGAGCTACACTGAACAGCATATCGACAATGGCAGGCACACTGCTCCAAAGCGTAACCTTGTAACGATCTACTAAATTGGCCCAGACAACAGCATTTTTACTTTGCTCAAAAGATGGAACCACCAAAGTTGCACCCACTGCCATTGCAGCAAATACATCAAATACCGACATATCATGATGAAACGGTGTTACCGCCATAATTACATCGTCCGCAGTAATTTTCCATTCCGAGATCGTCTGTTGTAGCGTGTTTTCTGTGGCTTGATTATTTAAGACCACACATTTCGGAGTTCCTGTACTTCCCGAAGTATATAAATAATATGCCGGACGTCGGTTAATTTCGGCATTAAAGCTCGGTTCATACTCAGTTGTAGCCGATAAAATTTCGTTAATATTTAGGTTTTGAACACCAACAATGGATGAGTCACTCACCACAACATCTGCCCGACTATTCGTCAATAAATAGTTCAGTCTCGACGGCGGTGAGTCCATATCTACAGGTAGCCAAATGATGCCAGTGAGCGCACATGCCAAAGCGGTATAAATATGCTCAGGACTTTTTCTCAGGCAAATTGCCACCACCGACCCTGTTGCCAAGTCTTGCATTTTTAGCGCATACATAATGACGACCTGAGTCCCTACCTCAGCATAACTAATGCTACGGTCTTCAAAAATGAGTGCTGTTCGATTGGAATTTTTATCAAAAATATTTTCATAAATTTGCTTTAAAAAATTTTCTACATTGTTATTTTTATCATTCATTTGCCCTAAATTTTGACTCAAATCTTTTAGCATTTATCTTGGTCCTCACCCTATTCTTTATGCAATACCACCCAACCTAATATTCAAAACAAAGTTATAAAAATGTCGTTTTCATCGCTGTTTGTTTGAATAATAGATACCCCAGCACAATAATATAAATGATAATCATTTACAATTGCTATTAAGAGAAATATCAATTTCTCTCTTTTAAAAGACATTAATAAAAAATGATAAATATCAAAATAATAAAATAATTTTTGCTATTCGATTTAATTGCTTAGAGAACTAATTCTATCGTCTAAAACTCACAATTAATAATGATTATTATTTACATTAAGAGCTAACTTGGTTATCGTAGCTCATAGAGAGATTACATCTATATCAATTATCGCGCTCTATAGTAATCATTAAGCTTGGGTTATATATATGACAAAAATTGCAGAAAAATCGAAACAAGAATATGGCGACTTATTAAAAGAAAAAGACCATTTACAAGATATGGAACAACTTGAGATGACTATTGTCTCGATCCAGACGCCGTATCCTTCTATTGTAAGAATTCAAGGAAAAATCAACACATTACAACCAGAGCTTTGGCAAGCTCCCAATTTGGCAATTCGGTTAATTGTGAGCAATCCGCCAGAGGGACAACCCATTTCACGCGTCTATACGGTCCGTTCATTTAACCCTGTAAATGCTCAAATCGAAATTGATTTTGTTAAACATGAAGATTTAAGCCCAGCAATGGAATGGCTTAATTCGGCTCAAGTGGGTACAAAAATCGGGCTTATTGGCCCACGCCCCCATTTCATTCCCAACTTCACAGCCAAAAAGCATGTGGTCATGTTTGCCGACGATACGGCTGTACCAGCGTTATATTCAATACTCAAGCAATGGGAACTCGGCATAAGTGCGGATATTTTCATTGAAAGTTTTGAAAAAGACATTGCTAGCCAATTACCCGAACTTGAGCATGTCAAAATTCATTCTTTCTACCAAGAACATCACACGTCACAGAAAGGCCTTCTTTTAAAGGCAGCATTTGCGCTAGAAAATTATGAAAATATTACGATTTGGGCGGCTTGCGAACGCAACGAAGCAAGAGCCTTACGTCAATTTTTTCTAGAAGACCAACAGTTAAATAAAAATGACGTGCGTATTGCTGGCTATTGGAGAGATGGCGTATCAAGTTCAGAGTTAGACAAGCTGCGTGCTCAACATTATCAGGAGCATATTCAACAAGGTAAGACCTTGAACGAATATGATGACCTCGATTTGGCAAATTAAGTTTCTTTTACATACAAATAGGCACTGGCTCTGGATATACCTAAATGTTGGGCAACCGTTTCCACCGCCTTTTTAATTTCTAGTAAGCCATTATTCTTGAGTTCTTGTATTAATTGCTTTCTCTCATTGAGTTTTAGCATACGCGGTGTAGTGGCATGTTTTGAAGCAAATTGATCGATATATCTTCGAATTGCTTCCGTGCCATTCGGTTCCAAATTTTCAATAATGCTGTCATTTTCAATTTTAGTGAAATGCTCTAAAGCGCTTTGCATCCCTCTAAATAAGGTTAAATCAATATTCATACATAAAGCGGCTACGTACTGGCCCTCTTCATCTTTAATGCCGATCGAGGTGCTTTTTGCAGGGCGGCCATCTGCAAACTGGTTAGCATAGTTTGTAATAAGGTTTGGAAACTCCGGAGACATAATTCTTGCCAGCCCCAACTCAGTTGCCGGATCTCCAACTTTTCGGCCAGACAAATTATTGTGTATTGAAAGTATGGCATGCTCAGGATTGGTTAAGTCATGGACAACCACTTCACAAAATGGCGCTAGTGTTTCACTTAACCCTTTCGCGATAGTATCAAGTTGAGTGAGTAAATGTTTATCACGATTGCCCAATGTATTTCTCCTAATGACTTAATTACTGTTTCAAACCCTAGAGTGAAGTATGCAAACAGTAATTTAGACTTTTTATCTAATTTTAAACTTAATGTAAATCAAAATCTTATATCTCATTGTTATCAAATTAAAAAATAAATTAGACATTTTATCTAAATATATATATTTTATCTAAACAAGGTCAATAGATTGTGCTTTCCTTGGCAATACGAAATCTTGCATCCGAAAACATTGAATAGAATCAGGTTTAATTATGAACAATTTAACCCTTCCAAATTATGAAGATGTCGCAGCCGCTGCTGAACGTATAAAAGATTTTATAAATAAAACCCCTGTTTTAACTTCACGTACGGTGAACAATGAATTTGAAGCAGAAGTGTTCTTTAAATGTGAGAATTTTCAGCGTGTAGGCGCTTTCAAATTTCGTGGTGCCATGAATGCACTTTTGCAATTTAATGAGACTCAAAAGAAAGCAGGTGTAGTTGCTTTTTCTTCGGGAAATCATGCACAAGCCATTGCGCTTTCATCAAAAATTCTTGGTATTCCTGCAACCATTATCATGCCTAAAGATGCACCTGCTGCAAAAATGGCAGCAACGCGAGAATACGGCGGCAATATTGTTGAATTTGATCGTTACACGGAAGATCGGGAAAAAATTGGAAAAGAGATTGCCGAAAAAAATGGTCTAACATTAATTCCGTCTTATGACCATCCGCATGTGATTGCAGGTCAAGGTACGGCTGCTAAAGAATTATTTGAAGAAGTCGGTGATTTAGATTACCTGTTTGTATGTTTAGGTGGTGGCGGTTTGTTGGCAGGTTCTGCCCTGTCTGCTCGCCAGCTTTCTCCGAACTGTAAAATATATGGCGTTGAACCTGCGCTAGGAAATGATGGGCAAATGTCTTTTAAAAAAGGCGAAATTGTTCATATTGATACCCCACCAACCATTGCCGATGGCGCGCAAACTCAATATTTAGGCAAATTGACCTTTCCTATTATTCAACAGAAAGTTGATGATATTTTGACGGTCACAGACGAAGAACTCATTAACGCTATGAAGTTCTTTGCTGAAAGAATGAAGATGGTGGTTGAACCGACAGGATGTCTTGGATTTGCGGCTGCCCGTAATTTAAAACATGAGTTAAAAGGCAAACGTATCGGCATTATTATTAGTGGTGGCAATGTCGATATTTCTAAATATGCAGAGTTTTTATCTGCTTAATCAAACTCAATGTCTATCTATAATTTCCTTTAAAGCCTTATAGCTAGGCATTTATATGTAATGTCTTTTTAAAAAGCCTGCTTTATACAGGCTTTTTTTATATCTAAAATTTAAAACGAATATTTATAAAAATCTTAATCATCTTAAAAATGCAACAATATGTTGCATCTACTCTATTTTTAGCTTTACCCCACAGGTTTAACATATTCCTCAAGAGATAAATAATAATTGAGGAGATCGAGTCATGAATGCTTATTTGCATCGTAGTGAAGATCGTGGTCATGTTAAAGCAGGCTGGTTAGAGTCTTATCATAGCTTTTCGTTTGGTAGCTGGTATAACCCTAAATATATGGGGGTAAGTGCACTTCGAGTCATTAATGATGACCGAATCGATGCCCACAACGGTTTCGGTACTCACTCGCATGACAATATGGAAATTTTAACCTGTGTGCTTGATGGTGCAATTTCACACCGTGACACCATGGGAAATGAAGGCCAGATTAAAGCAGGTGAATGGCAACTTATGAGTGCCGGTACAGGTGTTGCTCATAGTGAGATTAATAACACCGATACACCAGTGCACTTATTACAAATCTGGATTATTCCCGATGTAAAAGAAGCCGAGCCAAATTATCAGCAAATTAGTTTGGACCCACGTAATCAACCGAACGAATGGCATTTAATTGCAGGCCCTGACGCAAATGCACCAATGCATATTCGCCAAGATGCAGAGGTAAAATCTGCTGTACTTGAAAAAGATCGTGAACTTCCAGTTGAGACTTCAAAACGAGTAAATTACGTTCATGTAATTTCAGGTGAAGTCCGTATTGGTGAGTACGAAGTGAAAGCGGGTGATGCTCTGGTCTTTGAAGATAATGCCGTGATTCATGCAAATGAAGACAGCCAATTTATCTGGTTTGATTTACCTTAAACTGCTTAAAAGCCCTTTATATGAAAGGGCTTTTTAGTCACTGCTACCGCCTCCATCACATCCGCCTGAGTCGGAAAATGATGAGCAATCATTTGATGAATGAGAACTATGGTGACTGTTATCGTAAATATGGTGGTGTGGTGAATGTGTTGAAGCTGAATAATCATGCTCACCTGATGGTGAATAATTTTTTGAATTTCTAAGTAATGCGATTAAGCAAATGATTCCAATACTCGAAAAAATGGCAATAAATATCACAATAAATAACTTCAAATAACGTCCTCCCTCATACAGCTATAGAGATCATTGTTGTTTTTCTCTTTCATTATTTAAAGGAGCCATGCTGAATAAACAAGTTATTTTTTGATAAATACAGCATGCAGCCCCCTTTCTTATGACTCGTATTTAGCCGCTACTGACGCAACCCTAATCTTTTCATTTGCATGTAGTTAGTCCTCTTAAAAAACATTCAAACACATTCTCCCGCTCGCTTACCCCACCAGAGCTTAAAAGCTGAATAATTGTGCCCTCCACCATATATAAAAATAGTTTGGCATCGGTAAAAGAGACATCGGGTTTAAGCAATCTAAGTTGGCTATAAATCTCATTTTTTAGCCATGTTCTATAGCGCACTGCGGATTGATAAGCGTTGGGATAGCTATTTTTAATTTCAAAAACGGCTTTAAATAATAAATAATACGGCCCTTCTAAATCGGTATGTAAATCATAAAGCTTTTTGAGTTTATCTATTGTGGGAGTACTTAAATCATACTCAACCATTGCGAGTACTTGTTCTTGGAGCTTTTCTTTTTGCACCATCAGGCAAATTTCAATGAGTCGTTCTTTAGAGTGAAAATAATTATAAAAAGTCGCTTTTGTAATCTCTGATTCTCTCACTATTCTGTCGACCCCAATAAGGTGAAATCCACGGTGATGAAACAGATCAATTGCTTTACTTACAACATATAAGGCACGTGTTGGGAGAATTAAATTTGGCATAGTTTTACCGTTATAAATTCTTGTTGTTTGTAAATGAGATACTTTTTTGGGAGAAAAAAAGGCACAGCAAAGCCTATAAAGACTGTGCTTGGCACATCTCAAGTTTTATTGTTGCTAAGTTTTTGGTTGTGACGATTTAAAGCCTGAAAGGCCTAATAGCCCTCAAGCTGCTTTAAAGTTTATGTGGTGTCGTTATAGCTTTTGGCATTGAGAGCCAAGAAATAATGGATGTGCAAAGCCAACTCCTTTTTATTGGGAGTTCTGCCAAAGCATTAAAATTATGGTGGCAGAACGGAAGAAGGTTGACAGACTAGTAATAACTCAAACTAGCACACCCGTAGGTGTCCCTCTCCCGTCCTACCGCTACGGGAAAGGGACGAGTAGCTACCACACAAGACTATTCCTCAGAAGAAATGACTCTGATGCGGGAGTTATTATTCAGCCTGTCAAAGCCGGCTGGCAATGTGGCCAGCAGGCAAAGGATAAGCTTCACATTTATTGCAGTCAAGCACACAAAATGACATTTGCTTTAATTTAGATCATTAAAAAAGTAAGGCTAAATAATGATTAAGTTATTGTTTAAGAGGGGTTTATAAAAGAGGCTATCTAACTGCGGAGAGCTAATCTAGACTTAACTCTCCGAATCAAAATTTAAATAGTTCATATGAAGATAAGTTAACTAATACATCTAATCGTGTAATTCAGCCTTCTAAAGCCCAAGAAATAGAATGCTAATCAGTTCTAGCAAAAGGCGAATGATTTTCAAAATTAAATATAATGAATTCAACAAAGTTTTAAGATGTGACTTTACTGAGCCGGAAGTAATTTTTCTGGGTTGTTTAATTTTATTCAACATCTAGATACATCCTTTCAAATTTAACAGGGATGTATCTAATTATTCACATAGAAACACAGCTTAATATCTCCAAAGCAGCTTTGGGGGATTATTTATTTTTTGCCTTTGTGTTTAAAGTATTGGTTATAATTTTCAATTTGATTTTTAACTAAGTGAAAATCCTTTTCAATAGATTTCAATGACCGAGTAACTTTGTATTTTTCAACTTCCTCTTGAGCATAAAGATAAAATTGCCCCCGACTATCCCAGACCCTTGTAATCAGTAATTCTTTAATTATTTTTTGGGCCTTAATACTATCTATTTGTCCCTTTTTTCGGCCATCATCAATCCGCTGGAGCTTTTGTATTTTGATATCATTTTTTGATGTATTTATACCATTAAAAAAATGAAAAGAATTAAGATGCCTTATAACTCCTATTAAATTATTTCGTTCAAAATAAAACTCACAAAAAGCAAGTGAAACCATCATCCTATAGTAAAAATATTCAGTAGATTCATCATGTTTCTTTTTAAAAGCTTTATATAGATATTTATGACCAATACTATTAATTTCAACTTCGTCTTTTACGCCATCTTCAATAATGTTTTCCTTGACTGCTTCTATTATTTTTGACGGCAAGTGAAAAGCTACGATTTCTTTTGACTCATAAAATTCTTGCATTGTAAAATCAAGATCAAACTTCAATATAGACAATTGATCTTCTAAATAGCTTTTAACCTTATTCATATTTTACGAATATCCAATCAATTTTATCTGCTCAACAACCACGGCCTTATCCCTAGAGGCTCTTTATTACTAAATCTAATGTTTAGCTGAATGCTATCAATGTACCTAAAGCCCTCTAATTTTTCTATCTTTTTAGAAGAATAATATCTAACTCATTAAAGATATCGCATTGAGAATATATCTTTTCTATTAGCTTATAAAAAAGCAATAAAAATCCCTAAATTATTATAGTTCAAGGCTTTTTTAGTCGTATAATGCTATTCGAGTTTATATTACTTTAAATCTTAGTAGGCATATCCAATACCAAAAAATAAGCAACTGATAATTATAACTTTATAATAAAGATTAATATTTAGTATACACCTTGGTGTACAAATTCTATTTGATTAAATAATTAAGTTTTGTACATTCCAAGGCACCGCATAGCCTGAGCTATAAGGATCAAAAATAAATAAATCATTTCTTATATTAGATGGAAAAAGAAATTTTGGGATGTAATAGCTAGATAGATCACTATTAATTAATTTAATTTCGAAATGTTGATTTATTAATGATGACAACGAGGTATTACTCTCAAATAGGCTATATGGGCTATATTTAACACAAAACATGATAATATTGGCTGCAATTGCATCCATTACATTTTCTAATGTTGCATAAGAAAATGCATTATTACGATCATGCTTAGTTTTATTATAAGCATCATACCAAGCCAAAGATTGAGTTGGCCTTGTAGTATCCCAGTTAATAAAAGGTTGGAATTTTCTTACGCTATAGTTTTTAAAACTAATTTGGTATTCCCTTAGAAATAATTTAGGAAGAAGTTTTACATAGTCATTTGTTGTAAAAACTCGACCATTAGATGGAATTACTTGTGCATCTTGCAATGTTGAAGTCCACATATTTTCAACTTCAGTACACGCTAAAATTAATAGTTCACGTGATTTATGACCATAAGAACAAAGGCCATTTTGATCAGGTTCTACATACAGAAAAATATCATCTAATTTTTCAATCAGTATTCGCAACGCTTGTTCAGTAGAACGCTGTTGATAAGTATCAATTTTTAAAGCATTATTAATATCATTTGCATAATAAAGTGCTGGTCTCCAAACTCCCTTCACACTATGACCAATAGATAAATTAAGGGGATTAATATCTTTTGCACCAAAAACTCGTACAACCCAATCCTCTAGTGTTCCTTGTTTTTTTTCAATAACAGTCAAACCTACAGAAATTACATTTATCCCTCTATTTTTTCCATAAAGGTGGATAAAATGATCATCTGATTCATATGCATATCCTAATGGATTAGTTTCATGCAATGTGTCAATACATCCGGGTATTTTCGTATATGTATTTTTATAAAAAATGCCATTCATAATTATTTATTAAGCTCTTAATAATTTAAAAAATATTGTATTTTACCTATTTACTCTGTTGTTCAACTCATTCTTTTACCACTTCACAGATTTAAACCATATATTGAACGTACTTGTTTATCATAAGTTGTACAACTTGAACGTACTAATAGCCGATGAACATTCGAATCATATATACCTCCTTGCGGACTCAAAATATTTAATGAACTTAATTTAATTTCACTTTTACTAGCCCATCTTAATTGATTATTAAGATAATCCACTTTCATATTTATTTTATTTAAAATACTGTTATCACAGTTTTTTTCTAAAATTAGTTTATCTATAGATTTTAGAAGCCCTCTAGTAACACGATCAATACTTTTTTGAGATTTCCTAAAATTTTCAACAATATGATAGTCTAAAGGTATATTTTTTAAATTTTTTAAAACATCATCCCAAGGGTATTTAATAACATTTCCTTCGCTGTGCTGCGCTTTTTCAAACTCCCTCCATCTTGAATTGCTATCTGTAACTAAAACTGATCCTGTTATTTGAGCAATGAATAAAGACATTTCATAATTAGGTCCCATACAATATTGAAAAAATTGTCCTCTTCTCTCAGAATTATTTTGTAAAAGTGCAAAAGGTGAATGCGCGATATTTTTTTCAAATTTTTCTATAATTTGATAAGCATTTTGACCTTTTAATCCCAATTCGCTTAAAGCCTGAACTTTAATATGTAACGGTGCCAAGGCTATAGAATTAAGAGTATCATTTATAACTAATTCAAGATTAAGAATAGCATCTTTTGTACTAGGATTTTTCAAAGATAACTTTCTATCCCCCGCCATACTGAACATTGCTTTCATTAAATTGAGATCAAAATCTCCTGGATCTGGTATAAGATTTACTAAACCTTGTTCAATATAAGGTGCCATTTTAATTATAAATAAAAAATCTTTTAGAGCTTGATACTTATAATTACTACTTGATGTAATTGGATTGAACTCAGATTTAACATTATTGGGATTCATAATTGGGCTTTGTATCAAATATTCATCAAATATTGATGCCATTGGCAAAGCAAAATTATCAATAACTCTTACATCTAAAAAGCCTGTATATAGGCCTCTAAACTTACCATCACGCTTAGGTAAGAGTGAATAAATATCTGTCTCTCTTGGCCATAATACTTTATAAAAACTATAAATACTTTTTATTTGAGTCTCTGTAAGATCATACCTAATATCTAGCCAAGATTTTCCATTCTCCAATCCTAGAACATCTGCTATACAATGAAAGAAAGCAAGGTTCCTTTCCCTTATACTTAACTCTTTCCAAGAAGTTCTAAATTCAACTTTTATCGATTCACAACATTTTTTGTATTTTTTTCCACTACCGCACCCACAAAGTTGATTAATTTTTATATCTTTCTCAGCAATATTTTTTTTCAAAAAATCTGTTTGTTGCACAGTCCTGCCTAATGCATCTTGATAATGTACATGACCATTACTATATTGTGCATATATTTGGGTATCGAAGCCATAAACCTTATTAGCGGGTGGAAGTAAAACATATCTTAAGTCTTCCCATTTACATTGTATTTTTTCTTCGGGTGATAACCAAGCTTCACTACCAGCAGCAATAGTGTCTTTTGCACAAGATTTAATTATATAATTAATTTTTGTGACTTCTTCATCAGTTAATTTACGAGTATTAATAAAATTTATTGTACTAACTAAACTCTCTCTAATTCTGGTTGCATTAGTCCTTTGCTCAAGAGGGTCTGTACCATCTGGATCTTTTGCATACTCTAAGTTTGTTAGTATTAAACAACGATCTTTACTAAGAGGAAATATAGTTTGTGAACCCTTTAATGATATATCAGGATCATTTGGGTATATACAATCTTTATGCGTTGGTGATAAAGCATAATTATAAATTGTTATAGGATGATCAGAGAGTATAAATTTAACTTGTGAGTGCTCAGCGGATACAAATTCTCTAACCCCTTCAGTCCAAATTGTAGTATGTATATCATTCAATGCTTGCATCTCTGTCATTAACTGGCTTTGATTTAAATTTGAAAATTTACTTTTAATCCAATCAAGCCCTTTAGGCGTTCGAAGTTTCTGAGCATCTAAATATCTAAATAATGCTATAAAATTTTCATGCCACAATGATTCATCATTTGTAAGAAATGCTTTTATAGCTTTAGAACCATATTCATCTATAGGCCCAAAAAGCTTCTTCTCAATTTCATCACTTGGTTGAGTACCAAAAAAAATAGAATAAAGATGCTTTTCATAAAAGCGTTGCGCTGGCGTACACCACTTTCTTGATTCAATCTTTTTTTCAGTTTGATTAGGTAATTTAATAACTTTAATTTTCTGAAAACATAATTTATTTTCATATGTTTCAGTAAAGCATTTTTGATGCCATTGAGGAACATAATGATTGTCTATAGTTACTGACATACTTTTCCCTGAAAATTCAATTTGTTTCTTTAAATGACTTGCATCGCTACAATTTAGTATTTTGAAGAATCAAACTTACACCTTTCAAAATAATCAATTAAATCATTATTTTTTAGAATTTCATTTTGATATCTTAACTTAATAAAATCGATTATTGAATAACACAGAATATTTCTTGCCTTATTCAAATCATCATCTATCAATTCAGCATTTCTTCCATGGGCCAAACCAGATCTATGTGTATATAGATTTTTGACTTCTCTTTTTAATTTCATTCTATTTTTTATGTTTTCCTCTAGTAAAAAAGCACAATTATCAGCTAAAGTCTCTGAAACTGGTCCATTATTATTAAAAGAAAACAAAGATTCTAAACCGATACAATAGTATAAAAATTTCAAATGTTGCTCATTAGAACGTATAGCACTAGCATACCAATCAATTGCTGTTGAAATTCTATTAGAAATATCATCAGAACTATTCAAGACTAATTCATTGAAATGAAATTTATCTAAGTTTTCAGATAAAATATCAGTAGAACGGAAGCAAAATTTTATAATAGGCATACTGTCAAGATGGCCAAAACTAATTTTTTGATTACAGGCATGTATTTTAAGATATTGAGCTTCTCTCTTACCATCAATTTCCAAACATGGTAACACCTCAAAATGAAATGAAATTGAACTAAAAAATAATATTTTATTCAAAAATTTTCTTGCATTAATAAGAGCTCTTTCTTTTGAAAACTCCTTATCTCCAACCTCTTTAACTTGTATAATTGTTTTACTCTGAAGTTGAGTTAAATAATCATTTAATTCAACTACATCACCACCATTTTTAGTAGATTCAAAGCTATTTAATAACTCAAGAACGTGATTAGGAATAGTCTTTCCGATTTCATCACATACTTGACTTCCATTACATAAAGTAATATTTCCAAAAGTATATGATTTATCAGTAAATAAATTTTCAACAACAAAAATAAAAATATGTTCTTGCTGCCTTGAATTCAATGTATCCCGAATTAAATCAGAAAACACACTATATTCTATTTTATTACACTCTAACCATTTAGAAACTATATTATTAAATAGTTGTTGAATAGTCTGGAATTTATGTGTTTTTTTTAATTCATAAAAAACAATAAAATCAGATATTAAACTACAAAAATTCTCCCATTGTTCTGAAGAGAAAATCCAATCCACTCCCAAATAATGCATAGGATACATTTTTTGGCTAGGAAAAGATCTTACATTAAATAACTCATCAAATGCTTTATTAATACTTGATTCTTTATCCCACTTAACTTTTATTGCAGAAACCATTTCAATCCATTATTTTTTCAAATATACCTATATAATATAAATTTTAAAATAATTATTTCAAGAAAAATTAAATATCTAATAAGAATAAAACTATAGTTATAATAATTATTAATTTCAAAAATTACTTAAATAAGAATAGAAAAAAATTCTTTCACAGATACTTACCGCCCCTAACAACTAAATATAATTTAATTAGAGGTAGAATACCTTCTTATTCTTAGTTTTTTAGTAATAAAGTAAGTAATCATTTAGTAGATATCGAGTAATTTTCTTAAACAAGAGTAAAAGTACTATTATAAAAATTAAATTAATTTAAAAACTAATAAAAAAGCCCTAAACCATTATAGTTTAGGGCTTTTTCAGTCATATAAAGCTATTCGAGTTTATATGACTTTAAATCTTGGTAGGCATATCCAGACTCGAACTGGAGACCTCTACGATGTCAACGTAGCGCTCTAACCAACTGAGCTATACGCCTAAGATGGAAAGCATCATATTCATTTTTCAAAAGCAAAACAAGTGATTTACCAGTGAAAAAATACAAATGAGCAGACTTTGAGCAAACTCTTTTTCATTTCCCAAAAAGTAAAACGGTACATGGTTCAACCACATACCGTCTTTGTTTAGCCAAATATCAAGGTCAACTTAACAAGGGCACTTCTTCAAAGTACCACCTGCAGATGGGTATCTTGCATCAACACAATGTCGATAGAAAGTTTGTGCATCCATAGGCGTTAAATCTGGATGATGGGCTTTCATATGCTCCAGATACGTTTGATAGTCCGGCACACCAACCATGAGTCGGAAGCTTTGCTGTAAACGCTGCCACAAAGTTGCGATACGTGACCAGTTCTTTGGAGAGAGCAATATCTCTTTTTGCGAAAGCACGGTCATTTTGATGATTTTCGCAATAATGACAGTACCATTTTTTGCAAATTTAAAATTCATCTTTATTCTCCTCGAGTGGTAACCACTTCAGGATCGGTATATACCGCAGGCGCTTCATTTACAGTCGGTGTTGGACTTGCTAAAGCACGGCGAACAATACCAATTGAGGCAATAATCATGACAATCGATACAATCATAAAGAAGCCACAAAGTGCAGCATTAATCTGGTTCGACATCACAATAGTTTGCATTTCAGCAATGGTTTTTGCAGGCTTAAGAATTTCACCACGAGCAATCGCATCGGAGAATTTATGTGCTTGAGCCAAGAAACCGATTTTCGGGTTTTCGTGGAAAATCTTCTGCCACCCTGCTGTCATACAGGTAATGAACAAGAAAATGGTTGGAATGATCGTCACCCACACATACTTCTCTTTTTTCATTTTGAACAGAATCACTGTACCCAAAATGAGTGCCATCGAAGCCAGCATTTGGTTACCCACACCAAATAAAGGCCATAATGAGTTGACGCCGCCAAGTGGGTCAATCACACCTTGATAGACGAAGAAGCCCCATCCACCTACCGCAACGGCCGTACCTAACAAGTTACCAAAGAATGAACCTGAAGATTTAACCGCCGGAATAACAATACCAACCGTGTCTTGCACCATAAAACGACAAGCACGTGTTCCTGCATCTACCGCAGTTAAAATGAACAATGCTTCAAATAAAATCGCAAAGTGATACCAGAATGCCATCATGGCACGGCTGTTAAAGATTTCAGAAATGATATGAGCCATACCAATAGCAAAGGTAGGCGCACCACCTGTACGTGAAAGGATTGAGCTTTCACCCACTTCTTGAGCTAAAACTGTCAACATTTCAGGCGTAACAACAAAGCCTAAATTACGTACAGCTTCCGCTGCAGATTCTACGGTTGTACCGAGCACTGCTGCTGGCGCATTAATCGCGAAGTACACACCTGGATCTAATACTGTCGCACAGATCATCGCCATGATCCCGACAAAAGACTCCATAAGCATACCGCCGTAACCAATCATGCGGATATTAACTTCGTTATCAACAAGTTTTGGTGTCGTACCACTCGATACCAGCGCATGGAAACCTGAAATGGCACCACAGGCAATGGTAATAAATAAGAACGGGAATAAGCTACCTGAGAAAACCGGACCTGTACCATCAATAAAATGGGTAACAGCAGGCATTTTAAGGTCAGGCAATGCAATCACAATACCGACTGCCAAACCAAGAATAACCCCGATTTTAAGGAAAGTAGATAAATAATCACGTGGTGCTAATAGCAACCAAACCGGTAGTACCGATGCGATAAAACCATAAATGATGAGACACCAAGTGAGCTGTGTTCCAGTTAAAGTGAAGAACTCACCCCAATATGGATCTGCGGCAACATGTCCACCATACACAATTGCCAGCATCATTAAAACGAAGCCAATAATTGAAACTTCTGCAATACGTCCCGGACGAATAAAGCGCATGTAAACGCCCATGAACAATGCAATTGGAATAGTGGCTGCAATACTAAAGACACCCCACGGACTATGTGCAAGTGCTTTCACAACAACTAAAGCCAATACTGCAAGGATAATAATCATTACCCCAAGTGCGCCCAACATGACCACAATACCGGCAAAAGGACCAAGCTCCTGCTTTGCCATTTCACCCAGTGAACGGCCATCACGGCGTGTTGATATAAATAAAACTAGAAAGTCTTGTACTGCACCCGCCAAAACGACACCAACCAATAACCAGATGGTGCCCGGTAAAAAGCCCATTTGTGCAGCCAAAATCGGCCCGACTAATGGCCCTGCGCCGGCAATCGCGGCAAAGTGGTGTCCAAACAGTACATACTTGTTGGCACATAGTCTAAGCCATCGGCTAAACGATGTGCAGGAGTTAACCGTCTCGGGTTTAATTCAAATACTTTAGTTGCAATAAATAGACTATAAAATCGATATGCGATGCTATACACACATGCAGCTGCCAGTACCAACCATACTGCATTAACATGTTCACCACGACTTAGCGCCAGCATCCCGAAAGAAATAGCACCTATAATTGCTACTAGGCTCCAGACCAGTTTGGAGGGAAGCGTAGATTTCGCTTGCATTGTGTCCATTCTTAACCTCTCAATAAATAATTACAGCAGTTTTATATTGTTATGTACTGTTCTCTGCTCAATCCTTGTGACTCTACTCCTCCTTTGTTCTTTTTCCTCTTATACTTTCGCATAAAAAAAGGGATGATTGACATCATCCCTTCGATAATAGTTTATTTTTTAACTATTATGCACGCTCTAAATACTCACCAGTACGAGTATCTACACGAACGCTTTCTTCTTGCTGAACAAATAACGGAACACGAACAACCGCACCTGTTTCAAGCTTAGCTGGCTTACCGCCACCGCCAGAAGTATCACCACGTACGCCCGGATCAGTTTCAACAACTTTCAACACAACGAAGTTAGGTGCATTTACGTTTAAAGGAACGCCGTTGAATAACATGATTGTACATGTTTCATTTGAGTCGTCTTTTAACCATTTAGCAGCATCACCCATTGCAGTTTTGTCAGCTGCAATTTGTTCGAAGCTTTCTGGGTCCATGAAGTGCCACATTTCGCCATCGTTGTATAGGTAGTTCATTTCTACTTCTACGATGTCAGCAGCTTCTAAAGTATCACCAGATTTAAAAGTTTTTTCTAAAACTTTACCAGTTTTAAGGTTACGTAATTTTACACGGTTGAACGCTTGGCCTTTACCCGGTTTTACGTATTCGTTTTCCATGATTGAACATGGGTTACTATCAAGCATGACCTTAAGGCCTGGCTTGAAATCATTTGTAGAATAATTGGCCATGACTGGCACACTCCAAACTTAACAAGTCAACTATGCGATATAATGCGCTGTTGCATTATCTTAATCGTGTCGCATGATAAACTATTTACACCAAGAGCAAAACTGGCAATCACAACTCAGTGACCTTATTACCGATCCTTTAGAGTTGTTGAACCTGCTCGAGTTATCCACTGATCAGCTATTATCAGGGGCGATTCTGGCTTCTGAAAAGTTTAAATTGCGTGTTCCGCGTGCGTTCGTCGGAAAAATGAACGCTAAAGATCCTCTTGATCCGCTTTTACTCCAAGTGTTGCCACATCATTTAGAACTTGAGGAACATCCTGAGTTTGTCACCGACCCTTTAGGTGAGGAAGCAGCCAATCAGTTACCGGGTGTTTTACATAAATATAAATCTCGTTTTTTACTGACTTTGACCGGTGCATGTGCGGTCCATTGCCGTTACTGCTTCCGCCGTCACTTTCCTTATCAGGAAAATTTACCTAAAAATGAAGATTGGCTAAACATTAAAAATTATATCGAGTCGAACCCCGATATTAACGAAGTGATTTTAAGCGGAGGTGACCCTCTTACGCTTTCTAACCGTAAATTAGCGCTTTGGCTAGAACGTTTATCATCTCTCAAACAAGTGAAGATTCTGAGAATTCATTCACGCGTTCCAATTGTCATTCCAAACCGTATCGATGAAGAGCTTATTTCTTTATTAAAAAACAGTAGGCTGCGTATTATTCTGGTGGTACACTCAAACCATGCTTCTGAACTCGATGACTTTACTTGTTCAAAATTGTTGCAGCTATCTGAACACCACATTACTGTTCTAAATCAGGCAGTATTGCTTAAAGGGGTGAATGATTCTGCTCAAATTTTAACGGATTTAAGTTATCGTCTATTTGAAGCTCGCGTTATGCCATATTACTTACATGTATTAGATAAAGTAAAAGGCGCACAACATTTTGATTTAATACCATCTGAAATAGATGCGATATATCAAGACGTGTTAGCGAGCCTACCAGGATATTTGGTTCCTAAACTCGTCAGGGAAATTGCGGGCGAAAAGAATAAAACACCGCTTTTTGGGGCTACAACTTTTTGAGTTATATAATAAGTGATGATGAATAATGCACTTTCGGACATTTTTCACAATCAAACCGCACTTACTCGTGAACGGTTAAGCTTTTGTGAAGCCAACATTAAAGATCTTAATGAGTGGGTCACTACCCTTTCTATTATGCAATTGGGTGATACTTCAAAAGCGCTATTTACAGCAATTTTGGAACTGAATGAGTTAAATTGTAGTGAAACCTTACGCTTTGACTTAATTCAGACACTTCACCCCACCATTAATAATGTATTGGCGAGTTTAGAAAAAAACTTCTTTAACCAAGGTGTCATTAGTACCGACCGTAACGAGCACATTATTGAACTGGCCATGCTTCTGCGCTGTTATTTTGCCAGTATTTATTTAAATATTGCGCAAACAAGCCACGAACAGCTACAAAAGCAGAAGTTTTCTTTGTTCTCTTTTAAACAAAAGAAAAACTTACAAACCGCACGAATTCTGGCGACATTCCACGCATTGCAGCAGTTGACCAATCTTTTATATCAACAGCATATGCTTTATAGCGAACCTGTCAAAGGTCAATGGTTAATTGCTCACCAGCTTTACGAAACAGCAGTTCAATACAAATATCATTTAACCAATATTAATCATATTCAAGGTGTACAGCACCCGTTAGCCAATATTACGCAGGCGTATGCGCAGCTTATTTTATTAGATATTTTTAACACCAATCAGATTCGCCAGTCAGAAATACAGGCCCTGTTTCAATGTAGTTTTGACTGGGCACGCATGATTCAGATCTTGCCGAAAGACACTGCTTCAACAAAGTATGTGGTCGACCCAACTAAAGATCATCCGCCTGTATATAACAAGAAACAAAGCTCAAATTTCAATCCAAGTATTTTTATTAGCACGCAAGCTTTGCTTGAGCATGTTACTGCCACCATGCATAAAAATGCTCAATATATGTCTAAAAATGAAAAGATTTATTTAAGTCCCGCATTAAAGTTTCACGTTCAAACGATTTTGGGCACCACAGCACAGCGCCGTCATGAGCGTTATGAATATAATGCAGCTTTACAAATTTGTTTTGGCTTAAGTACGGCACATTTCTATTTGTCTAAAGCCAAAAACTTTGAAGAAACGCTACAACTGAGTAATAACTATAATTTACAAAGTGAATCGAAAGTTTTATCCAATTTAGAGAAAAAAGAACAACAAACCTCGTCTTATCAACGCTTAAGCCGTGAGAGTAAAACCATTTATCAAACTACCGTGCTTGATATTAGTGTTAATGGCTATCGTATTAAATGGTCCGGCGAAGCACCTAAAAACTTAAGAACCGGCGAATATATTTTGGTGAAGGAAACGCTACATGGTCAGTGGCGTGGCGGTGTAATTCGCTGGATTAAGCAATCTACAGAAAAAAGTCTGGAACTGGGTTTAGAAATTCTTTCACAGGCCATGTTCCCTTGCGCTGTACATATTCAGGCAGAGCGTCATACGCGTAATTATCACCCTGCACTATTACTACAAACTCAAAACCTAGAAGAAATACAAAACACGCTTATTTTACCGGGGTCTCAAATTTTTAGAGAGCAACAAACAATTCATTTACGATTGGGGACAGAAGAAATCAAAGTGTATCTACTCAAAGCACAACTCATTACTCAAAGTTTTATTCAATTTCAATTTGAGCTTCTGAATGAGCAGCAACAGTACCTGCTTGATCAGTTCATGCTGAAAAAGAATAACACCGTGAATAGCCAAGATTTATGGGAAGCATTAAAGTGAGAAACTCTTTACTATCTAAAAGGTTAAAACGTACTGAAATACGTTTACTCATTATTGATGATAACCAGTTACGTTATAACCAAATTTTAAATTTATTATCGGGGAATGATTATCAAGTTAATGCCTTATTACTTGATGATTTAAAAAGTTTTGAAAAGCAGCTCAATACATCTTGGGATGTCATTATTTTTGGTCGCGCCTATGATTTGAAAATTGAACAAACTCTCTCCCTTGTTCAAGCCTCAGAACAGCCGCAGCTTCCAATATTACTTTTACAGCCAGATGATTACCAAGCGCAGCAATATCAAAGCTATATTCAAAAAGGGATTTATGATGTAGTCCCATTAGAACCGCTAGATTATTTCTATATTACCTTGGTTCGGGCACTGTCATACAGCCGCCTTTTACAGACGGAACAACGTCTTTTGGCCGAGCTTGATACCATTCATACGCATACGCAAACACTGGTCGACAACAGCCATAAAGCCGTTGCTATTTTCCAAGAAGGTATCCACATTAAGGCTAATACCGAATATTTGAATCTTTTTGGTTTCCAGCAAGAAGAAGATATTATTGGATTACCGATTTTAGATGTCTTACAACCCAACGATTTAAATGTTTTTAAGCAGCGGTTTAAGAAAATTTCTTTAGGCCAGTTCGATCAAGCACGCTTTGAAATTCAGAGTCAGCATCAGGCTATTTCGGGTAATAATGCGCTAAAACTCGAGTTTATTCCAAGCCAAGAAGAAGACGCGGTACAACTCACCATCGACTATCAAGTTGATTTAACTACTCCAGCAAATAGTACTCCGTCCGAAAAAAGTGTTGGGTTGAGTGCAGCTTGGCCGCAGATTAATCGTCATTTATCGACCCACCCTGCCCAAGCAAACGCCGTTGTTTTATTTAGACTTGCACAGTGCCCAGAACGACTTTTTCAACAGGGTTGGCAAACTTTAGGACAATATTTCAATCAGCTCCATGGTTTTTTAAAAGACCATGCACAGATGCCAATTTTCCAAGTCGACTTGGGTAGTTATGTCGGGATTTTACAAGCCGAAAATAGTTCAGTTTTAAACTCACAGCTAACGAGTTTACAAACTTTGCAAAAAGAACATTTGTTAAAAGTAAATGAGCAAAACTTTTCAGTGCAGTTAAAGCTTGGTTATGCTTTTCTCAACCAGCCCTTAACTGAGAACTCTTTTAGCTCATTATTGAATGAGGCGGAAAAGCAAGGCTTACCTCAGGTTACACCTCAACTTGAAGTAATGCCAACCGTAGACAAAACGGTTTCACCGAGCATTGAAGCTGTTCCTCTTGATTTAACAATTGAACATTTTGACCATACGCCTCAGTCCTCTTTGCTCCAGCAGTTAAGACAAAAACTAGCTCAGGGCGAAATACATCTGAAGTACCAGCAAATTTACGATAAGCATGACCAAGAAACTCACAACTATGAAGTGACAAGTGGTTTTATTGCGGGTGAACAATGGTATGACTTAAATGATTTAAGTGATCTTAAAGAAGATGCAGAACTTTCAATTCAGTTAGACCGCTGGATATTGGTAGAAGCGTGTAAACAGCTTCATAATTTCATTGCTCAGTATCCTAAAGCGAAACTCATTATTAACCTTAATATTGATATTTTGCTGAAAGATAAAACATTCCCTGAGCTGATTTCCAAACTACTGACTATTATCGGAAGTAAAATTGAAAGCCCACTGATTTTGCAATTTTCAGAACAAGCTCTTCAGCCTTATCTTCCAATTGCTCAACAACACATTGCTCGCTTACGCCAACATGGTGCAGAAATTTCAATTCGAGATTTTGCTTCTTCTATGTATAGCGATTCAATATTACAGCAGCTTGATATTCAACTTGTAAAATTACAGTCCAGCAAAACTGATCTATTAAGCTCAGACCAAGGGCTTAATAACTTACAAGAAAAAATATTGAACTATTTGACTGTAAAACCGATTGGAATTTTATTAGCTCACTTGAATGATATGAACCTGTTTGCCAATGCATGGAATGTAGAAGCGCGCTTTCTACAAGGTGATTATTTTCAGAAAAAACTTGACCGCTTAACAGACGTACAAGACCAATAATGGTCTTGTATATTAAAAACAAAAAACGGGCATAAGCCCGTTTTTTGTTTCGTTTTGAAGTATTAACGCTTGATAGAGCGAGACATACCAGCAAAACGTTGTTTGAATTTGTCGATACGACCACCAGTGTCTACATTCTTTTGTTTACCAGTGTAGAAAGGGTGGCAAGCTGAACATACGTCAAGGTAAATAGTTTCTTTACCTAAAGCAGAACGAGTTTCGATTACGTTACCGCAAGAACAAGTTGCAACTAATTTTTCATATTTTGGGTGAATATCGGCGCGCATCGTCGATTACTCCTAATTGAAGAAAGGCTTAAGCTGTCATCGCAATTGATCACTCTCAATTAAATTGAGGAAAGCTTTTACAAGCAGATCAACACCACAACAGACCATTCTTTTGGCCCACCGAAACCTCAAGGGTTAGAGCTAAGCACAACAAGTGGGCAGTATTATACGCCATATAAATTTTTTTTGCGAATTAATCTTGGGATTTAGCCAAGTAATTTGCAATTACCCCACAGACCATTAACTGGATTTGGTGAAAGATCATAATTGGTAAAACAATCATACCTAAAGGTTGGCCAATAAATAAGATTTGTGCCATAGGTACACCACTGGCCAAGGTCTTTTTTGAACCACAAAAGAACACTGTAATTTGATCAGCTCGGTTAAAACCAAAAGCGCGCGGTAAATAAAGTGCAAGCAGCATAATAATGGTGAGTAAAACAGAACAAGCAATGGTCAAAAGCAGTAAGGTTTTCCAACTCACCTGATGCCAAAGCCCCGCAACCACAGCCCCACTAAATGCGCCATAGACCACCATCAAAATTGAACCTTGGTCAAATGCTTTTACAATACTTGGTACTTTTGCCATATATGGAAAAACATAGGGACGAAGTAATTGCCCTAAAACAAAAGGCACTAATAGCAACAAAGTAATTTGTATAATTGAAGATGTAGGATCAAATCCGTGCTGACTTTGTCCTAAAATAAAGAAACTGACTAAAACTGGCGTAATAAACATACCTACCAAATTTGAGAAAGATGCGCTACATACCGCCCCTGCCACATTCCCTTTTGCAACCGAAGTAAATGCAATAGAAGACTGAACAGTAGATGGCAAGAAACACATAAACAAAAAACCCCAATAGAGCTGCTGCCCTAATAAAGGTAAAAGAATAGGTTTAGCCAATAAACCAATAGCAGGAAAAATAAAGAACGTAATTGCAAATACCAGTAAGTGCATTTTCCAATGCAAAATACCTTCAATGACTGCCTCACGAGACAGCTTGGCACCATGCAAGAAAAATAAAATAGCAATCGCGACTGTAGTTAATGTATTGAAATACTGCGCAGCTTGACCACTGACTGGAAAAAAAGTTGCTAGTAGTACCATGCCAACCAACAAAATTGTAAATCGATCAAGTGCCAAGAACTTCAGCATGTTCACATCCTATGATTATTTTAGATAAAGAAAAGCCCAGTTGATAAATTGACCATTTGGTCAAGCCTTCATCATACTGGGCTATAAAAATAAAGCTAGACTTTTAAGACCTAAATCTTAAAGCGCCTGAGTCATTTATTTAATTATTTCTAGCATTTGCGTCTTGTTGAATAAGCTCGACTTTGTAGCCATCCGGATCTTCAACAAATGCAATCACCGTTACACCACCCTTCATTGGGCCAGCTTCACGAACGACTTTACCGCCACGTGCTTTGATTTCTTCACATGCTTTATAAGCATCTTCAACACCAATCGCAATGTGACCATAGCCATTTCCTAAATCATAACTTGAGGTATCCCAGTTATGAGTAAGTTCAAGCACGGTATTATTTTCTTCATCGCCATAACCAACAAATGCCAGTGTAAAGCGACCTTCTTCATAATCACGCTTACGAAGTAACTTCATCCCTAATACTTCGGTATAGAACTTTAAAGATTGTTCTAAATTGCCTACTCGCAACATTGTATGAAGCATTCGCATGTTTATTCACCTGCCTTTTCTATGTCATGTGTTTGATGATCTTTAAGCAGTTTTCCAACCCAAACAACTAAAATTAAGATTGGAATCCCGATCATTGTGGTCATCAAAAAGAAGTTTGGGTATCCAATATTACTCACTATGGTACCCGAATATCCACCTAAAAGTTTTGGGGTAAGGGTCATAAGTGAGCTAAAGATCGCATATTGAACAGCAGTAAATGACACACTGGTCAAACTTGAAAGGAACGCAATAAATGCCGCACCGGCTAAGCCTGAAGCCATGTTATCAACGACAATGGCAAAATAAAGCCATAGTGAGCTATAAGATTTAATGACTTTACCACTAATCTCAACTTCTTGACCTGATTGAGTATCAATGTACGGTAAAGGATCGATATTCACATCTAATTCAGGTTTTGGTACAGAATTTGAAGCGACTTCATAGTGGTGAGTAATCGATAATATTTTTTGATTTCCATCGACAATTGAAGCAGTAAGTTGCTTACTTGGTGATGACAATAATTTTTGCATATCAATTGCTGCGTTAAACACACCCTTTTGATCTGTCATTTTTGCATCAAAATTTTGTCCATCAAGATTCACCACAATCTTTTGAGTAGGTGATAAGGCTTTACCAAAATACTGCCCACGAATCACGACACTGCCTTCGGAAGAGTTAGCCGATATCTGATCACTTCCCATTAAAGGTAAAATTTGTAAAGGAACACTCTCAGAGTGAGTTGTCAATAGAGGTTGAGCCCGAACGATAGTCTCGGCTTGTTGATCTTGCAAAGCATAACCAGCTTTGACATCAATTTGTTGGGTGCCATTAAAACTTGAGCTTGGCACTTTTAGCTTCCAATACCCCACTTCATCTGGCTTCACTTTATAATGGTGATTCCCAATTTGGACATCCACCATATCAAGCGGTTTTCCAGATTTTACTAAGCCAATGAAAATGAGATTAGTAGAGCTTGCCAATACAGCACCAACGAACATCAGTTTCATGATGTTCATACGTTGAGCTAATAAGCCACCTAAGAAACCACCCACCAAACTGAAAATAACACCATAAACTTTTACGGCTTCAGCAATTTGTTCTTTGCTAAAGTTCAGATCTTGATAAAAGACATTAGAAATCACACCAGCAATAATGTCTGAAATACGGAAGAACCCAATCAAGAATAGAAGTACTAAGGCAAGTTTGACACCATAACGTTTAAAGAAATCCAGAATTGGGGCAATCCAAGTTTCCTTAGCCATTTGCTGGTTCACCACACCTATTTTTACTAATAGATAACCAGCTAGAATGGCAACGCCTGTCGCCGTTAAGAACCTTAAAGCTTCTAAACCAAATAAAGCAGCACTATCTTGAATATTGCCAGCTTTTGAAATTGCTTCGGTAACTTGGCCTGAGTAAATATAGGTTAATACAAATGAAATAACTGCAATAAAAAATACTAAAACCAGACGGTAATAATCACTTGATTTATAGTTTTTATATATACGATCAACTTTAGGTTCACGAACGAGTAAAGTTGTAATAATACCGACCAACATGACTGCTGCCATCGTTAAATAGGTCGTCTTCCAAGCCTCGTAAATATAATTTCCTTTTGCGGTCCCCAAATGCGCCGCTAAGAATAATGCACCAGCACCAGCTACAATCATACCGATCCGGTAACCCGCATTATAAGTTGATGCCAACACTGTCTGCATTTCTGTTTCAGCCAGCTCAATACGATAAGCATCAATCACAATATCTTGCGTTGCAGCCGAGAAGCCAAGTAAAACTGCGCCTGCTGCCATTTGAACAAGGTAACTATGACCTAAAGCAGGGTCGGCAAAAGCCATTGTACATATCGCAAGTACGATTAAACACTGCGCAATAAGCAACCATGCACGTCTTCGGCCTAAAGCTTTAGTCAAAACTGGTACAGGTAACTCATCAATTAAGGGAGCCCAAACAAATTTAAAGGAATATCCTAAAGCCGCCCAACTGAAAAAAGTGACGGCACTTTTATCAATGCCTGCTTCACCTAGCCATAAAGAGAGACTAGAGAAAATCAATAAAATGGGTATTCCGGCAGAAAAACCCAGAAATAGCATAATTAATGCACGACGGTCTAAAAATGCTTTAAACGCCGAGACCCAACCAGAGGTTTGTGTGGTCATTCGTTTTTTATTTTCCATAAATTATAAATGCGCCTATTCAATCGCTTCTTACAATTGCTTTCAAGATTCTTTATGCAATCAAGTTTTGTTTTGATGATAAAAACGGCAAGTTTGCTTGATATTTTATGCTAAACCTGTATACCTTTAATCTTCAACCTTCGTTTTCTTTTGCTGGATATCAACAGTGACACAAAAACTTGATCAAGTGACATCTTCAACTTTATCACTCGCTAAAACAAACACCACAAACGTCACAATAAATGCATTTCCTTCAGCTTTTGAGCAACCTGATATTAAAATGACTTTAGATAAAACAGCGTTAAAACCCGAACAACTTACGCATATTCCAAATTTTGAAAATATTCCAGCCTCAACAAAACGCATCAAGCCGCTCAACAACTTTTTAGGGCAAGACCGCGCCAAAGCTTCGGTAGAAGCCGGCATTTCCTTACCCTACTCTGGTTATAACATTTTTGCGGTAGGAACAGCAGGCTTAGGTAAACGCACCATGATTAAGCGTTTACTACAACAACATGCTAAAACAATGCCTACTCCAGATGATTGGGTATATGTTTATAACTTTAAACAAGCTCGTCAGCCTATTGCGCTACGCTTTCCTGCTGGACAAGGAACCAAGTTTCAACAAACTCTTCATCAAACTTGGCAAATTATTTTAAAGCAGCTTGAACGCCGTTTTAGTGCAGAAACTTATCATAACCGTATCGAGCGAATCCGTCAGGAAACTGGTGATGAACAGCAACAAGCACTTGTCGAATTAACAAAAGAAGGCGAAGAACTTGATCTAAAATTGATTTCTCGAAATGAGAAACATGGCTTTGTACCTGTACAGTTAAAAGATAATCAGGTTCAAGAACTGACTCAAACAGAAATTGACGCTTTAAATAGTAAACAGCGTGCTGAGATTGCAGCCAATATTCGCTATATGGATAAAAAGCTTGAGCGTCTTGGTTTGCATTTGGGCGACTTAGAAGATGATGCACGCGACAAAGTTTCTGTTTTAAATCGAGACATCGCCACTCAAGTGGTTATGCCACGCATGGACTTAATTTTAAATAAATATGGTCAAGTGAAAGGCCTTGAAGATTATTTAAAACAGTATGCTCAAGATATCATTGACAATGTTGAGTTAATTTTAGAACAAGAAGAAGATGACTTTGCTCCTGCTATGTTCAATCGCGTACCAGCGCGTTATCAAGCAAATGTGATTGTCTCAAATAAACCAAACAGTGGTGCGCCAGTTATTTTTGAAGATTTCCCAACGCACTACAACTTGCTGGGTCATGTAGAACAACTCACCCACAACGGTACAATTACTACAGATTTCACTCTTATTCGCCCTGGTGCCCTACATCAAGCCAATGGTGGTTTTTTAATGCTGGAGGCTGAACAACTACTCGAACAGCCTTATGCATGGCAAGGTTTAAAGCGTGCCTTAAAATCGGGCCAACTCAAGCTCTCTTCTCTTGAACATATGTTGACTTTAACCGGCAGTATCTCGATAGAGCCTGCTGCTATTCCACTTGATATTAAAGTGGTACTGATGGCAGAGCCTGAGATTTATTATGAAATTTTAGAAGTAGAACCAGAGCTTGGTAGCGTATTTAAAATTCGCGCAGATTTTACCGATACATTACAACGTAATGACGAAAATGAACAAGCTTATATGCAGCTGATTGCTGACTATGTACAAGCCGATAAACTGCTTCCATTTGACCGCAGTGCTCTAGCGGCTTTACTGACAGACTCAAGCCGTCAGGCCGAAGACCAAAGCTCATTGTCGTTACATGCTTCAACGTTGGGTGATCTTATTCGTGAAGCGCATCATCATGCATTTAAAGCCAATGATAAGATGGTAACCGACCAGCACATTAACCTTGCCCTACAACACCGACAATATCGCTTAGGCTATTTAAGAGAACTTTACTGGCAAGATTTATCGCGTGGAACCCAGTTAATTGAAACTTCTGGCCATCGTTTAGGTCAAATTAATGCCCTCTCTGTCATTCACTATGCAGATGTTGAGTTTGGTTTACCTTCACGTTTAACTGCCTCGGTTTATCAAGGCGGTGGCGATATTCTTGATATTGAACGTAGTGTAGAACTAGGCGGTTCATTGCATGCCAAAGGCGTGTTACTCATGTCTAGCTTCTTAAAAGCTCACTTTGGCCGTGAACAGATTTTACATTTTTCTGCTGCTCTGGCTTTTGAACAAAGTTACGGCCAAGTGGACGGTGACAGTGCAACCGTTGCCGAGCTTTCTGCATTAATCTCTGCAATTAGTCAGTTACCAATTGATCAGTCATGGGCAATTACTGGTTCTATGAACCAGTTAGGTCAAGTTCAACCAATTGGTGGCGTAAATGCAAAAATTGAAGGCTTCTATGATGCATGTAAGCTACAAGGTCTAACTGGCAAACAAGGTGTCATTATTCCACGCCAAAACATGCAACACTTAATGCTACGTCAAGATGTGATTGATGCGGTGCGAATGGGTCAATTCCATATCCATGCAATTGATACAATTGATCAAGCACTTGAGATTTTAATGGCTCGCCCTGTTGGTACTCTCGACAAAAAAGGCAAATACAGCAAACACTCTATTTATGCTGCTGTAATGGAACAGCTTGAATACTGGCAAGCGATCGAAGATGGCGCAGAAGTTGAAGAAGAGCCAAAGAAGAAAAAGAAAAATAAGAAAAAAATTAAAAAGCATGAAGAGCTCACAGCCGATGATCTTCCTCAAGAAACACAAGAGGAAGTTGCTACGCTAAAGCAAAAATAACACTGACATAAAAAAGGGCTTGTAATAACAAGCCCTTTTTTATGAATGAGATAAAAGTTAACGAACAATCTGCATTGCTCTTCCGCCAGCCAACTGGCTGAAGTATTGCTTAAGCGCTTCGACACAACGTTGAATTTTCATTGGCTGTTGATCGTGTTTTGCAATCTCTGCATATAAAGTGAAAGCTGGGAGTTTCCAATCTGGAAGGATTTCAATTAAAGAACCATTCTTCAGTTCTTTTTGAGCATCTAAATATAAAATTCTGGCAATTCCATGCCCTTGCTGGCATAGCGCTTTAGCCACTTGTAAATTATTACTTTGCAAACGGCTTGTCATCTCGATATTTAATTTTTCACCAGTTTTAGCGTGCTGAAAATTAAAACTACGTGAATCATTCATTGCATTGATAGAAAGCAACTCATGGTTGTTTAAATCATTTGGATGCAAGATCGGGCTTGTTTGATTGAGATAGCTGGGAGAAGCTACCAAAATCTGATCGACAAAAGCCATAGGAATAACAGAGTCGCTCTCTTCTACCGCTGTAGAACTCATGCGCACTGCAATATCAATTCGCTCTTCGATTAAATCGATATATCGATGCCCCACTTCAAAATGAACAGATAGACCACGGTGGGCAGACATCCAGTGAGATAAAGCAGGAATAATGTGCTGAACCGCTAAATCAGGGGTAGTTGCAATACGCAAGTCACCAATCAAATCATCTCGCAATTCATTGATTCTGATTTTGCCTCTTTCTGCTGCTGCCAACATTTCTTGGCAACTTGAGAAAAAAGCCTGCCCTGCTTCAGTCAAACTAAGTTTTCGCGTAGAACGATGTAATAAAATTACATCCATTTCATTTTCAAGAGAACGGATTTGCTGACTTACAGCACTTGTTGTAATGCCTAATTCACGTGCCGCACCACTAAATGAACTTTTTTCAACCACACAAGCAAAAACACCCATCGCACGAAGCTGATCTAACATAGGTTTCCTCAAATCTAATTCTAAATTTATAAAAAATGCTTATTGTTGTAATGAAAGCAACCAATTGTATTATACGAGGAAACCTATATTTAATGCATTAGCTAATTTGGTAAAAGATTTGCAGGGTTGATCGGTTTACCGTCAAGGCGAATTTGGAACTCAAGCATAACGCGAGATGCCCCTGAAGACCCCATTTCAGCAATCTTTTGGCCTGCGGTTACATTGTCACCACTCTTGACCATCATCTTGCTATTGTGGGCATACGCACTGATGTAACCATCAATATGTTTAATTAAAACTAAGTTACCATATTCTTTCAGACCATCGGCTGCGTATACAACTTGACCATCAGCCGCCGCATAAATCGGGTCACCTTGGTTACCACCGTAACGGATTCCTTTGACATTATTCGCCAAATTAAAGCCTTGAATAACCGGACCGTTATTTGGTTTCACCCAACGTAAGCTTGAGCTTGGAATAGATGCTCCCACTGTTGTATTGGTTGATGGCGCAACAGTTGCTGGTGGCGGAGTGGTTGTGGTTGGTGCAGTAGTTGTCGGTAAAGCAATTGTTTGACGCTTAATCGGTTCCGGTTGCGCCATGACTTGTGTCGACACGGTTCTTGGTGAAGAAGATTTCTTCAATCGTAATGATTGATTAACATAAATACGATATGGCGGTGCAATACCATTCATCTCTGCAATACTGAGATAGTCCAGACCATAACGCATTGCAATACCACTTAAAGTATCACCTGAACGGACCGTGTAATAGTTAGGAGCCATTGCATAGCGAGAACTATTATTAATTTGTGGTTTAGAAGCACATCCTGCCATTGCAACAGTAAAACCTACAGCTACAGACAACATCATAATTTTCATTATTTTGTCTCTTTGAATATGCAATCTGCTTTGTTGCCCAGTTAAATGCATCGATCTCCCTCACTAAATGCTACAAATCATTTCGGCTAAGAGTACCAAAAAAGTAAGAGGAAACATGATCCTCTTTTTCTTTATTCACAAAGTTATAACATTCGGCTCAGTTTATTACCCCAAACTGGCCTGTAAATCTTCTAAAACCGCATAGTTTGTTGCATCCATCTGAATTGGCGTCACGCTCACAAAACCATTCGCGACCGCAAAAAAGTCAGATTGAATTTGGCTAGCAATACGCTGTGGATCAGTTACCGCCTCACCAGCAAGACCAATCCAGTAAACCTGTCTTCCTCTAGGGTCTACATGGCTGGTGATAGGTTTAGATTGGGCACGGCGGCCTTGGTAAGTAATTTGTGTACCTTTAAGCTGAGGTACATCTGGAATATTAATATTAAAAATATGTCGCGGTGGCAATGCTGGTAGTCCTTTTGCGATAAAGTCATGTACCCATTTGGCAGCTTGCGCATAATCATCTTTATGGTCGTATGAACGTACATCAGGCCCAGCCAAAGAAACCGCAATTGCAGGTTGTTTCATTAAACGACCTTCAAAGGCAGCGCCAACAGTTCCTGAATATAAAACGTCATCGCCTAAATTTGCGCCACTATTGATTCCACTGACAACCAAATCAAATTCGAAATCAAATAATCCATTCATGGATAAATAAACACAATCGGCTGGTGTGCCATTAACAGCCCATACATCTTCAGCAATTTGAATAGGACGTAAAGGACGATCTAAAGTTAAGGCACTCGAAAACCCGCTTCTTTCACTTTCTGGAGCAACCACCACAACACGGCCTAGTGGTTTTAACGCGTCAGCTAAAGCTTGTATACCTGGTGCAAATACACCGTCATCATTGGCAATTAAAATATTCACAAAAAATCTTTCTCGACAAATAAACCCAGAGGTTTTCTCAATTGAATTATTTGTTGAATTATATATATTTATGCCTCCATAGCATTATAAAATTGTGAAAAAATGAAAACTTTCGCTCCTTTTTTTCAAGTATTGGGGATCAGTATCACATTGTGTACTCAAGCGGTTTTTGCTGACGAGGGTATCTCAACACAAGAAGCTGACAGCTTAATTAAAGATGACATTGCCTCGACTCAAGTCTTACAAGAAATTTGCCCTAATTTTGTTGGCGCAAATAAAAAACTTGAAACCAATACCCAAAAGATTATTGCAATGTATCTGGGTGGTTATTCCAATAAATCAATCACCTTCTCTGCGCTGCAAAATGATTCAGAATATAAAACCCTGTTAAGTGAAGCACGTCAGGCTGCCAAAGAAATGGATCACCACGAACAACATGAACTTTGTGAGGAAGTGGTAAATTACAAAGATTAAGAGCTTAGCTCAATCAGTAAGCTTATCTTTGGGGTTTTCTGTTGAGATAAAGCAGAAAACCTACATAACAATACATTTTTTCCATTTTTTTAGCGTTTAAATTGTTTAAGCTATCGGCATATTTCAAATTTTTGTTTCAGGTTATCCATGTTTATGAAAAAAAGCTTAGTTCAATCACTTTCTGTTGTTTTACTCATGACAATGGCAACAGTGGGTTATGCTGCTGACAAGAAAAAAACAGCTGAAAAGAAAACTGAAAATGAAAATGTTGTTGAAGTTACACCGACCAAAGGTACTACACCGGAAGAATTAGCAGCAATTCAAGTACTTTCTGAAATTTGCCCAAGTTTAATTGGTAAAAAAGATGCCGAATTTGCTCAAGGTTATGAGCGTCTTGTAAAAGACTATTTGCCAAATGAAGCCGATCCAGTTGCAGCTTTAGAAAAACGTAGTAAAGACAAGAGCTTCAAGAAAGTCTTAAAAGAAGCACGTAATGATGCAAAAGCTGCTGGTAACGAACAAAATACGTTAGTTTGCCAAGACGTGAAAGCTTATCAATCGCAAAACTAAATTAGTTAAAAACTCTCTAGTTACAATACTGTTTGAAAAAGCCGACTTCCCCCATAGAAGTCGGCTTTGCTTTATCCTAAAATGCTAGGCTCTTCTGCTTCATACAAGATATTGGAATTACCTAGAATGACTCGAAAAAGCGCTATTGCTGCACTCCTCCTCTTACCAAGTTTTTCTTATGCAGCAACTGTCTTATCAGCTCCGCCAGAATTAAATAATAAGTCTTATGTATTAATGGATTACGAGACAGGACAAATTCTCGCTTCTAAAAATGAAAATGAAAAGCTTGCTCCTGCTTCTATGACTAAAATGATGACAAGCTACATCATTGAACAAAAATTATTAAAAGGTGAGCTTACCGAAAATGAACAGGTTCGTATGAACGAATCTGCTTGGTGTAAAGGCAGTAGTTCTGAATCATGTATGTATGTTCCATTAAATGGCACAGCAACTGTTTTAGAAATGCTTCGCGGTATTATTATTCAGTCAGGTAATGATGCATCAAAAGCAATGGCTGAACATATTGCTGGGAATGAAGGTACTTTTGCTCACATGATGAACCAGGAAGCAAAACGTATCGGAATGACCAATACCCAGTTTATTAACTCAACAGGTATGCCAGCTGAAGGTCATTACTCAACTGCAAAAGATATGGCTGTTTTAGCACAACATATTATTAAAGACAGCTCAAAATACTACCCAATTTATTCTGAAAAAGAATTTACATTTAACGGTATCAAACAAGGTAACCGTAATGCTTTACTTTACACTGACCCAAGTGTTGATGGCTTAAAAACAGGCCATACTGATGAAGCTGGTTACTGCTTAACGACTTCAAGTAAACGCGGTCCAATGCGTTTAATCTCAGTTATTTTTGGTACACCAAGCATGTCTGAACGTGCTGACCAAACTCGTGCATTATTGGCGTGGGGTTTTGCAAACTTTGAAACTGCAAATGTACAACCTGCAAACCAAGTTCTTGCAAAAGCTAAAGTTTGGTTTGGTAAAGAAAATGAAGTTCAGGTTGGTTTAGCTGAAAACTTTAATGTGACTATGCCTAAAGGCAAAGCGGACGGCATTAAAACTCAGTTGGTTGTTCAACCGAACCTAAATGCACCACTTCAAAAAGGTCAAGTCGTTGGTAAGCTTGTTGCTAGTTTAGATGGTAAAGTTATTGCTGAAAAACCATTGGTTGCTTTAAAACCTGTTGAAGAAGCTGGTTTCTTCGCACGTTTAATTGACCATATCAAACAATTCTTCAGCAACTTATTCTAAATTTAAATAATTTTAGAATAGTTGAATTAAGCACTCATGCTATTAGCGTGAGTGCTTTTTTATTTTATACTTTTACTAAATTTTCTATTGATACTTCTCATGGCAAAAAACATCCGTCCTTATTTAGACCATCACCCACAAATTGATCCAAGCTGTTACATTGATGAAATGTCTGTGATTGTAGGTGATGTTAAATTGGCCGAAAATGTTTCGGTGTGGCCTTTTGCAGTCATTCGCGGAGATGTAAACAGTATTCAAATTGGCAAAAACAGTAATGTACAAGACCACTGTATGCTACATGTCAGCCATAAAAATGATGCAAAACCTAATGGTTCACCTCTTATTATTGGAGAAGATGTGACAGTAGGCCATCATGTGACTTTACATGGCTGTACTATTGGTAACCGCGTACTAGTCGGAATCAATACGGTTATTTTAGATGATGTTGTTATTGAAGATGATGTGATGATTGGTGCGGGAAGCTTAGTTCCGCCTCGTAAAGTCTTAAAAAGTGGTTATCTTTATGTTGGAAGCCCCGTACAACAAGTACGTCCTCTAACCGAAAAAGAATTGGCATTTTTACCTTACTCAGCAAGACATTATGTAAAAGTGCAAAATAACCATAAAGATAATCAAATAAATTAAAACAAATCGAGTTTTTAAAACGATAGAGTTCTTAGCATGCTCTATCGTTTGTAAGATGACCGTAGCCAAAAACCCCTAAATTTCGTATCATACGACTTTTAAATTCATGGTGCTTTTTTATGGCCGCATGGACTCCTCATGTCACTGTCGCTACAGTCGTAGAAAAAGATGGACGCTATCTTTTTGTCGAAGAACATAGCGAAGGTTTTGTACACACAGTGTTTAATCAACCTGCTGGTCATGTGGAATGTGGTGAAACACTAACAGAAGCAGCAATCCGTGAAACGCTTGAAGAAACAGGACATCATATAGATATAGATGCCCTACTTGGTATTTATACTTATACCCCCCCTATGTTTCCGGACCGTACTTATTATCGCTTCTGCTTTTTAGCGCATGTGACCCACGTCGAAAGCGACCCAAAACTTGATACAGGTATTGTTTCTGCTGTCTGGATGACTCTAGATGAACTTAAAGAATCTGCCCGTGCACGTAGTCCTCTTGTCATTAAAGCCATTGAAGACGCCATGAAAGGACAACATTATCCTTTAGCTCTTATTTATGAGCACCCTTTCTCTCCCTCATTAACTTCTCATTTGGATGCCTAGTCCTATGCAACAACGTGTCATCGTCGGTATGTCTGGTGGCGTAGATTCCTCTGTTTCTGCGGCGCTCTTACTTCAACAGGGTTATCAAGTTGAAGGCCTTTTCATGAAAAACTGGGAGGAAGATGACGGCACGGAATACTGTACGGCAATGGAAGATTTAGCCGATGCTCAAGCAGTCGCAGATAAAATCGGTATTAAACTTCATACTGCAAACTTTGCTATGGAATATTGGGACCGCGTATTCGAACACTTCTTGGCTGAATATGCAGCCGGTCGCACTCCAAACCCAGATATCTTATGTAATAAAGAAATTAAGTTTCGCGCATTTTTAGATCATGCCATGACCTTAGGTGCAGATTTTATTGCAACAGGTCATTATGCTCGTCGTGCTGAAACTGCTTATAACTCTAAAGGTGAAGCATATGCACCTTTATTACGTGGTTTAGATAACAATAAAGACCAAACTTATTTCTTACATGCAGTGCATGGCCGTGAAATTAATAAAACTCTCTTCCCGGTAGGGGAAATTGAAAAACCGGAAGTTCGTAGAATTGCTGAAGAACTGGACTTAGCAACTGCGAAGAAAAAAGATTCAACTGGTATATGTTTTATCGGTGAACGTCGCTTTAATGACTTCCTTAAACAATATTTACCCGCTCAACCAGGTAAAATTGTACTTGATAACGGCAAAGAAGTTGGTGAACATCACGGTCTGATGTACTATACGCTCGGTCAACGTGGCGGTATTGGTCTAGGCGGTATGAAAGGTGCATCAGAAGGTGCATGGTTTGTACTTCATAAAGATGTTGCCAATAACCGTTTAGTGGTCGGCCAAGGACATGATCACCCACTTATGCAAAGTACACAGCTTTGGAGTGAGGCCATTGACTGGGTAGCAGGCGAGCAAAATATTCCGGCTGAAGGATTACGTTGCACCGCTAAAACACGCTATCGCCAGCCTGATCAAGCTTGTACAGTGTTTATTGATGAAAATAGTGAGCATGGTGTTCGTGTTGAGTTTGATGAACCTCAACGTGCAGTTACACCAGGCCAAAGTGTTGTATTTTATTCGGATGAAGTTTGCCTAGGCGGGGGTGTTATTCACCATACAAACGCCCCTACACCAAATTTTATTTAAGGGAATGAATGGCATGGTGGAGTTACCCTTTCAACAATCACAAGCCTTGAATGTTCGCCAAAACCGTGCCCTTGCCTTGGCTGGGGTATTTCAAGCGACCCAGCTTACGCATATGACCGCCATGACAGGTCAGCAAAGTATTGGTGAAAGTGGTAACTTTTATTTTGAGTTATTAATAAAGGCGAGTTTAAATATTCGCCCTACAACAAATAATAATACTGTTCAGACGTTGGATTTTTTTAATCAATTGGCTGATATTTCGTTGGGTCTTAAAACTCTTGAAAATTGTATCACTCAGCCTTTTACCAATGCGCCTAAATCTCGTTTGCCTAAAATGCGTAGTGCAAAGCTTCCAATGTCTTATGCGATGTCACTTTTGCAGTTAGAGAAAAAGGTCTATAGCAATCCTGAATATGTGGCGATTATTGAAAAAGCGCAGCAGAAGATTTTAAAACAGCTTTCTTTTTTTGATAATAACTATTTACACCCAAGTATTTTAGCCAATTTGGCGCAAACCTATGTTGATACTGCCGGACAGATTAATCCACGTATTCTTGTTCGTGGTAATGCTGAGGCATTTAAAGATACCAACCATACCAACCGTATTCGTGCTTGTCTGTTTACGGGGCTACAAATGGCCCATTTATGGCGACAACTCGGCGGTAGTTCATGGAACATGATTTTTAGCAAACGTAAATTGCTACAGGATATTCAAGCACTTGCTCGTTTACAGTACCAAGTTATCTAAGGCTGTAACGAGATTATTTTTGTTTTATGTTTATTCCAGCATTAAGGAATCGTTATGAACGCTTTAACCGCACTATCACCATTAGATGGACGTTATGCCAGCAAATGTGATGCGCTACGCCCTTTTCTTTCTGAGTTTGGTTTAATTCATGCTCGTGTCACTGTGGAAGTGCGTTGGTTACAAGCGCTTTCTAACCGTCCGGAAATTGTTGAAGTTGCTCCTTTCTCAGCTGAAACAAATGCAGCTCTAGATGCAATCGTAAGCAACTTCTCTGAAGAAGATGCGAACCGCATTAAAGAAATTGAACGCACAACTAACCATGACGTAAAAGCAGTTGAATACTTCTTGAAAGAGAAAATTGCAGGTATTGCTGAATTACAAAATGCAGGTGAGTTCATTCACTTTGCTTGTACATCAGAAGATATCAATAACTTGTCTCATGCACTTATGCTTAAAAACGGTCGTGAAGTTTTAGTATCAAGCATGAAGCAAATTTTAAATGCAATCTCTGCTTTAGCTACAACTCATGCTGAACAACCGATGTTGTCTCGTACACATGGTCAAACTGCTAGCCCAACAACTTTGGGTAAAGAAATGGCGAACGTTGCATATCGTTTAGCTCGCCAAATCAAACAATTTGAAAATGTTGAATTACTAGGCAAAATCAATGGTGCTGTAGGTAACTACAATGCTCACCTTTCTGCTTATCCAAATGTGGATTGGCCAGCGCATTCACAAGCTTTTGTTGAATCTTTAGGTTTAACATTTAACCCATATACAACTCAAATTGAGCCACACGACTACATGGCTGAATTATTTGACGCGTTACGTCGTTTCAATACAATATTGATCGACTTTAACCGTGACGTATGGGGTTATATCTCTTTAGGTTACTTCAAGCAAAAACTTAAAGAAGGTGAAGTTGGCTCATCAACTATGCCACATAAAGTTAACCCAATCGACTTTGAAAACTCTGAAGGTAACTTAGGCATTGCAAATGCAGTGTTGGCTCACTTAGGCGAAAAATTACCAATTTCTCGCTGGCAGCGTGACTTAACTGACTCAACTGTACTTCGTAACATGGGTGTTGGTTTTGCTCAAAGCTTAATTGCTTTTGATGCTTGCTTAAAAGGTATTGGTAAACTTGAACTCAATGCAAACCGCTTAAATGAGGATCTTGACCAAGCTCAAGAAGTTCTTGCAGAGCCAATTCAAACAGTTATGCGTCGTTATAACGTTGAAAAACCATATGAGAAGTTAAAAGCATTAACTCGCGGTCAAGCAATGACGCGTGACATGATGGTTGACTTCGTAAATGGTAACGAACTTGCTCAAGTACCAAGTGAAGAGCGTGCTCGCTTAGCTGAGCTTACACCTGCAACTTACACAGGTAATGCTGCTGAACAAGCTAAACAAATTAACGAATTAATTAGCAAAATCTAATTAAAAAAGTTATAAAAAGCGAAGCTTAGGCTTCGCTTTTTTATTACACTCATACAAATCAGAATAAAGACTTATTTATAAAATGATCGAAAAAGAATTCAATGTTAAACACTATATTGCACTTGGCCTGCTTCTTATTGCCATTATCATTTCAGGTATTCAACCACTTGAGTTTGAGGCTTATTTGCTTCATCAAGCTGGCACTGTTTTTATGGTGATTTTGCTTTTTATTATTTTCAAAAAAACTGGACTCGATTTCTTAAGTTTTACTTTTTATCTACTGTTTTTATTAATCCATATTATTGGTGCTCACTATCTCTACTCCTACGTTCCATACAATGACTGGATACAACAGGTGTTCCATTTCAACCTAGATCAATATATGGGCTGGTCCCGCAATATGTATGATCGTTTAGTTCATCTTGCCTATGGTGTTTTGCTCTATCCTCTTATTTATCGTGTATTCCAAGTATGGTTACCCACTGCACGTCCTTTTTCTTTATTCTTACTTGTAGTCCAGTTTGTGATGGCGTCTAGTGTCTTTTATGAACTGATCGAATGGGCAATTGCAATCGGGCTATCACCTGAACAAGCTGAAAATTATAATGGGCAACAAGGTGATATGTGGGATGCACATAAAGACATGTTACTCGCTACAATTGGCGCAATCCTCTATGGGCTAATCGCTCTTCTCACAACAACAAAAAATCAAACAATAAATTAAAATTAAAAAAGCGCTCATTGAGCGCTTTTTACATGTTGTCTCAAATACCCTAAGCAACTGGATAAGTTTGATCTAAAAGGTTTTGTAAAACCGAAGAAGTTGTATCAGGTAAAGGATGATCAGCATTTGATGTTGTCTGACCAACTGATGCATTTACTTCGATTGGCTCAGATGCCTGAGTCGTTTTTAACGCCGTTGATGAGAGAAGTTTTGCGATTGGGTCTGACTCACTAGCCGTAGAACTTTTTAATAAATCATCTAAAGCAACCGATTTCTGCGGGTTATTCGTCTCAGTTGTTGTATTTTGCGCTACCTTTAAAGTATGCAATCCGACACTATCTGCCAAAGATGGCCCTTCTGTACTTAAAGTATCTACTGAAGTTTCAGACAGGCTCGCAGCTTTCGGTGCAACTACATAAAAGGTAAATGGAGAACTTGCCTCACTGGTAAGGCCTGCCGCATCAGTTTGAGTCAAAGTAATAGTATGCTTACCAAGAGCTAAGTCTTTATCAAATGTAAATGACCAAGATCTACCACTTGTTACCGTCACAACTCCAATTGCAACACCATTATCATAAATCGTAAGAGTTGCATTTGCTTCACCTGAGCCTGTAAGTTTTGGTCTAGCATCGTCAGTTTCAGAACCAGCCGTTATAGCTCCTTTAACAGCGCCTACATCATCATCTACGCTATTTAATATAGGTTTTGCTGGTGGTGTTGTATCTTTTGTACCTACAATATCAACAACTTCAGACTTATTTCCAGCATTATCTATAGCTGATACCGAAGCATGTTTATTATCCGTTAAAGCTGGTGAAATAGAAATTGTAAATTTTCCATTCGCATCTGCTGTTCCACTACCAATTACCTTCCCTGTTGTATCTTTAATTTCAATTTTGGCATTTGCCTCAGCCGTACCGGTTACAGAAGTACCATCTGTATTAATTTGAACAGTCGGTTTATCTGGTGCAATCGAGTCAAAGCCTGGCGTAATTTCAACTGGTTTAGATACATTACCAGCAGCATCTTCCACAACCACTGTGCCCTTTTGCGCCTCTTTTAAAGCAGGTGAAAGTGTAATTTGAAATTCACCTTGAGCATCGGCAGTCCCACTTCCAATCACTTTACCATCGGCATCTTTTATTTGAACTTTTACATTTGCTTCAGTTTTACCATGTATTACCGATCCTTCTTTATTTACTTCAACAAAAGGAGATGCTGGTGGTATGGTATCTTTACCCGCAATAATTTTAACTTCCTCAGATTTGTTACCCGCAGCATCTTCGGCAACCACTTTACCGCCCGCTTCACTGGTTAATGGTGGAGTAAGTTTTAAAGAATAAATACCATCTTTATTCGCAAAAACAGTTCCTAATACTTTGCCAGTGGCATCATAAACAGTGATTTTTGCATTTGCTTCTGCTTTACCTGTCACTAAGGAACCATCATCACTCAATTGAGCTTGTGGAACATCTGGGGCAATTGTATCTTTTGTTCCTGTTACCACAGTAACTTTAGAATTATTTCCAGCCGCATCTTGGGCAATAACATTTAATTTATCCCCATTCACTAACGGCTTATCTAATTTAATCGTGTAATTTCCACTCGCATCAGCAACACCTGAGGCCACTGTATTACCTGCTGCATCTTTAATGTAGATTTTCGCATTTGCTTCAGTTTTGCCAGTCACTGTCACAGTATCATCAGCAAGCGTAGCTGTAGGAGCAGCAGGTGCTATTAAATCGGGGGTACTGGGTGAATCATCTTTGTCATCATTATCAAATGCCCAAAGATATAAACCTTCAGCGGCTAAAACTGCTAAGCCTGCTTTTAGTACATTACCCATCGAAAAGCTTGGATCATTATCAACAGCCATTGTTGCAGTTGAAGGGCTGGTACTGGTATAGGCCAAATCCGTAACATGATTTAAGCCTCTATAATCTATAACCTTACCTTGAGCATCAAATTGTGCTTCAACAAATTTTCCTTGTTCAGTTGGAAAAACGAGTGAATGCTCTGTTGTATTCGTTGCTTCATTAAAGAAATTTTCTAAGACAATTGTTTCTCCATTTTTTAAATGGATGACTAGACTTCCACCCTGCTTTTCCATCGATGCGATATCTTTTTGACTTACACCAATTTGAATAATAGTAGGTTGGTTTAAAACCACCTTATTGAGCTGACCATCTTGCAGAACGTCCAAACCCTCTTTGGATGCTACAATTATTCTTGTCATTATTTCCTGTCCTAAATTTCAGTTATATTTTTAAATGTTTATCTTTTAAATGGATCATCTAAAAGCTATTTTATTGTTGCCTAAAATATCAAAATCACTTATTTATCACAATTCAATAAGTATATTTATCAACAATTTTTTTTGAATCTTTATTCAATATCTATTTTTTATAAAAATGAATGGGCATTCCGGCAATTCAAACTAAATTCTTTTAGTCTTTCGCATAAAAAAGAGCACCCCTAAAAGGCACTCTTTAATTTGAAAATATATCTTAATTAAAATTTAGTATCGCGCATTTGAACTAAAGTTGAATTCGCTTTTGCTAAAGTATCAGCCACTTTATTCATTACAGCCGGAATCAGGCTATCTGCCATTTGAGCTGCTTGTAAACCTAATTTTTCACCCAAAGTTGCTTTTTTACGGGTATTAATTACATATACGTCATGCTGAGGTAACAATGCTAATAGATACTCATCTGAAGTTTGTAGTTTATCTACAAGGTTTAAATCAAGTGCATCTTGACCATACCAATGTTCACCTGTAGCAACCTTGTCTACATTAAGCTGTGGACGATATTTCTCTACAAAGTGCTTAAACAACACATGCGTTTGTTGTAGCTCTTCTTCAAATTTCGCCTTACCTTCAGGAGTATTCTCACCAAACATGGTGACAGTACGTTTATATTGCCCTGCTGTGTAAAGTTCGAAGTCCACGTTATGTTCTTTTAAAAGACGATTGAAATTTGGTACCTGAGCCACAACACCAATCGAACCCACAACAGCAAACGGTGCAGAAATAATTTCATTTGCAATACAAGCCATCATGTAGCCGCCACTTGCCGCAACCTTATCGACACAAATCGTTAAATGAAAACCTGCATCACGCAAACGAACCAATTGGCCGCCAATCCATATCCATGAACCATACCACCCGGACTTTCAAGACGTACCACAACACGGTCACGTCCAGCTTTAGCCGTTGCTAAAATAAGGGTGATTTCTTCACGAAGATTTTCAACCGCAGATGCCTGAATGTCACCTTTAAAATCTAAAACAAAAATTTTCTGGTTGTTCTTACGGCGAATTTTAGCTTCTTTTGCAAGTTGTTGAGCCAATTGTAAAAGCTCTAAACGACTTGCTGTGGTTTGTGCAATTTTTTTTCTCTGTTCATTTACACGTGCATTTAAATGACTAACACGTATTTCCGCAGGGAGTTTAGGCAAATGGAATAACATAAAATTCTATGCTCATAAGTTTGTCTTTATAGCCTTAAGATGTGGTTCTTTTGATTAAAATTCAATAGCGATTTTGCAAAATAGAGTCATTTTCATTTATTAAATAAAAAAAGAGCACTAGGCTCTTTTTCTTTTACAACGATCAATTAACCAAAACGACCAGTAATATATGCTTCTGTCAATTGGTGGTCAGGCTGAGTAAATACTTTCTCTGTAGAGTTTACTTCAATCAAATCACCTAAATGAAAGTAAGCTGTACGGTCTGAAACACGCGCTGCTTGTTGCATAGAGTGCGTTACAATAACGATTGTGTATTGATCAGAAAGTTCAGAAATCAGCTCTTCCACTTTCGCCGTTGCGATTGGGTCAAGCGCAGAACAAGGTTCATCCATCAAGATCACTTCTGGACTTACTGCAATTGTACGTGCAATACATAAACGTTGTTGCTGACCACCAGATAAGCCAGTACCCGGTTGGTTTAATCGATCCTTCACTTCTTCCCATAGACCTGCTTTACGCAAGCTATTTTCAACAATTTCTTCTAGGTCATATTTGTCACGTGCTAAACCGTGTAGCTTCGGACCATATGCCACGTTATCAAAAATAGATTTAGGAAATGGATTTGGCTTTTGGAACACCATACCAACCTGTGCACGCAGTAATACAACATCCAGATTTGGATCATAGATATTTTTGTTATCTAAAGTGATCTTACCTGTCACACGACAGCCATCAATCGTGTCGTTCATACGGTTTAAAGTACGCAGGAAAGTCGATTTACCGCAGCCTGATGGCCCAATAAATGCAATTACTTCATTTTGATAAATATCTAAATCGATGCCTTTAATCGCTTCAAAGTCACCATAATAAACATGGGCATCTTGTGCACTGATCTTGATTTCGGTTGAGTTTGGCTTTTTTGAAGCATGTGGTTCAAAATGCGAAACGTACGAAGTGCCATGATGCAGTTGTGTATCTGTAAGTTGAGATTGTTCAGTATTCACTAACTTATCCTTTTCTAAGGAATTCGTAATATCAATAGTATTCATGATTTATCCTCTATTACCAACGCACTTCGAACTTTTTACGTAACCAAATTGCAAGGCTGTTTAAACCAATCATTAATGCAAGAAGTACGATAATCGCAGCAGCAGTACGGCCTTCGAAGAAGTTACGCAACTCATTACCCTGCCATAGATAAACTTGGACAGGTAAAGCAGTTGCTTGATCAAATGGGGTGGTTGGAACACTTGCAACGAATGCACTCATCCCGATTAAAAGTAAAGGTGCAGTTTCACCGAGTGCGTGTGCAACACCAATAATTGCACCCGTCATGATGCCGGGCAATGCTAACGGTAAAACATGATGGAAAACGGTTTGTACTTTAGACGCACCTAAACCTAGGGCAGCTTGTCGAATTGAAGGTGGCACAGCCTTTAAAGAAGCACGTGTTGTAATAATGACTGTTGGTAGTGTCATTAAACTTAATACTAAACCACCGACAAAAGGAGCTGACAACGGTAAATGCATCCAACCAATAAATATTGCAGCGCCCAACAAACCAAACACGATTGAAGGTACAGCAGCAAGGTTATTAATGTTGACTTCAATAATGTCTGTAATGACATTCTTTGGAGCAAACTCTTCAAGATAGATTGCGCTGGCAACACCGATTGGAATTGAAATAATGATCACAATCAGCATCATGAATAATGAACCCATGAATGCGCCTGCAAGACCACTAATCGCTGGTGAACTACGAGAGTCAGGATTCTTAAATAAAGTCGTATTAAAGGTATTTTCAAGTACACCTTTTGCTTTAAGGTCATCTGCCAGCTTGCGGATTTCCGGATCAAGTTGCTGCTGGTCATCTGGTAATGAGCGGTCAATATTACCCTTCAGCCATACATCTACATTGGCATCACCCAAGAAAGTTAGGTTCTCTTTTTTCCCAATGAGTGATGGGTCAGCAAACACCATATCACGTAAGCGATAAGCTTCAGAACTTGCATAAAGGCTACTTAAATAATCGCGTTGTGATGCAAGTGAAGGATCTTTAGCAATCATGCCATTTACGATCAGGCTATCCCAATCGACCATACCCATTTTCGTTTGCCAATCGACATAACGCTCTTGGTAATGTGCAGGTGTTTCACCTTGTGTACGTACCGGCACTGGACCTGCATCAATTACTTTAGGATCGAAGTAGACCGGTACATTCATACTGGTTTGCCAGAATGCCGGTAACCCTTTTGCCAAAATACTGCCAAACAGTAGCGCAACGAATGCAAGGCCAATAACAACTGCTGACAAACCTGCAAAGCGGAAAGCTTTTTCTTTGCGGTGACGTTTAGCCAGTGATTTTTCAATCACTTTTTTACGGCGATCACGTGCCTGAGCAGCGGCTTGTGGATCAAATACGTTCTGATCCATAGGAGACGATGTATTTGATGTACTCATTCGTATTGCTCACGGTATTTACGCACAATGTACAGTGCAACAATGTTTAATCCTAAAGTGATCACAAAGAGTGTTAAACCCAGTGCAAATGCCACCAAGGCCTGTGGGCTCGCAAAATCAGTATCACCCGTTAACTGTTTTACAATGGTTACGGTAACTGTCGAAACAGCTTCAAACGGATTTGCATGTAGAAGTGGGCTGTTCCCTGCTGCCAAAACCACAATCATGGTTTCCCCTACGGCACGCGAAACAGCCAATAAAAATGCCCCTGTAATACCCGGTAAAGCTGCCGGTAAAACCACTTGGCGAATCGTTTCTGATTTGGTTGCGCCCAGTCCTAACGAACCATCACGAAGTGCACGAGGAACTTGAGTAATAATGTCATCAGACAAAGATGAAACGAATGGGATAATCATAATTCCCATTACAAAACCGGCAGTCAAAGCACTGGTTGCATTAATTTCAATACCGACATACGCACCAGCAGCTTTAAAGAATGGCCCAATAATCATCATGGCAAAAACACCATAAACAATTGTTGGAATACCCGCTAAAACTTCAATGGTAGGTTTTGCCCATGAGCGTAACCACGGCGAAGCATACTCAGCTAAATAAATAGCAATCATTAAGCCAACAGGTACAGCAACTAATAAGGCAATACCACTGACCATGAGCGTGCCCCATAGTAATGGTAATAAACCATAACTACCTTCTGCATTACCTGAAGTACTAAAGCCAGGGTTCCATTCTGTACCAAAGAAAAAGTCGATTGGACTTACAAAATGGAAGAAGTGCATTGCCTCACCAAACATCGACATTACAATGCCGATCGTGGTTAAAATTGCAACGCCAGAACATAAGATCAAACCAACATTAATTGCACGCTCAACTTGGTTACGTGCGCGATATTCTTGGCTGATTTTTTTCTTTGCCCACACTAAGCCCAACAAAGCGGCACAGACAACAACAGCAAATTTGGCAAAAGAGCCAATGGTTTGAAATTTTGCATATTGCTGAGCAGCAGCCAACTCATAAGCCGTTGGATGATCACTTACCCCAAAACCAGAAGCGATCGCTTGAACTCGATCAACAAGTACACTTCTTGCTGCTTCATCTAGAGAAGCTGTCACAGAAGCAGGTACGTTGTTAAAGATAATATGATTTAAAATACTTGGCTCAACCAAGTTCCAAATGATCAAAATTAAAAAAGCAGGGATACCGCACCAAAGCCCAACCAGTGCGCCATAATAACCAGGACGAGAATGTAATGTCGCCGAGTTGCTTCCCTTACCTGCTAGGTGGCGGCTCTTTCTCAGCCCAAGTTGATATGCAATTGCCACAAGGGCCAACAACACACCGATAAGTAGCAGATTCATGTATTCTCCACTGTTTTCTCAATTGTCATAATTTGGGAAAAACGTGTTAGACAAAAAGGCTGATGATCGCTTGAGATCACCAGCCCCTATTCAAACTAACTTATTTAACAGTTTTACCTGCTTTAAAGTCAGCTAAAACTTTAGCGCGTTCTGCATCAGACATCGCGATTAAACCATCACGCTCAGCTTTAGAACCTTTACCAGTCGCTTTTTTGCTTAGGAAGTATTCTACGTATTGTGGTAAACCTTTAACTGATTTTAAGTGCTCGCCTTTTACATAGAAGTATAGTGGACGAGATACAGGGTATGTACCATTTAACACAGTTTTCTCAGAAGGAACTACGTTGTTTACTGTCGCTACACGTAACTTGTCACGGTTCATGTCATAGAAACTTAAACCAAATACGCCTACTGCACTTGGAGAAGTTTTTAAGCGAGCTAGAGTTTCTGTATAGTCACCAGCAATTTCAATTACACGGCCGTCTTTACGGAAAGTAGAACATGCTTTCTTTTGAGCGTCTTTGTCTAAGCTCTTGAAGTATTCATACGCTTCGCAACCAGCTTCAACCATTTTCTCTTGGAAAACTTCACGCGTACCGTGGTTAGACGCAGGAATAACAAGCGTAATAGGCTCATTAGGAAGTGATTTGTCAATTTGGTTCCAGTTTGTATAAGGGTTTGGAACCAATTTACCTTTTGAAGGTAACTGTGCAGCTAAAGCAGCAAACACATGGTAAGGTTTTAATTTATAAGCTGCTTTGCTTGAGCTAGACGCAAATACAATACCGTCATAACCAATTTTGATTTCTTGAATTTGTTTTACACCAGCTTTGTTACAAGCTTCGATTTCAGTGCTTTTAATTTTACGAGAAGCGTTTGCAACGTCGATTGTGTTGTCACCAACACCTTGACAGAACTGTTTTAAACCAGCAGAAGAACCACCAGAACCTACAACAGGAGTTTTAAATTGAGGGAATGTATTACCAAACTCTTCAGCTACAACGCTGGCAAATGGTAATACAGTTGAAGAACCAGCAATTTGAATCGTATCACGAGCTGCATTTGCAGTCGTTGTTACAGCGGCCCCAGTTACTGCTAATGCAATTGCGATTTGACGTGGATTTAAGCGCATTCTGTTCTCTCTCATTAATGCAATAGGTTGTACGTCACTTTTTGTTGAGTGCTTGTACGCTCTTCGATAGCTGCATTGTGAATAGAAAATATGACAAATAAGTTACAGTATTATGACGCTTTCATGATTTTTATAATGTTCATTGTCACATTTTTAAATCTATTTTATATCAATTATTTAAGATGATTTTATAAGTCCTTTGCTATTTAGATTTAATGGGAAATATGACAAACGTTCAAAATAATAAAATTATAATTATGCTTAAATTATAAAAACTTAAGTAATTTAATGAATTGATGTTACAAAATTATTTTATTGACACAATTCTCAATTTTTTACGTGTCACCTTTATTTTTAAAAAATTATTTCGCCCGAACATGAAAATATTATGACAAAACAAAAACGGTTACCTGCCTTATGTCAGATAACCGCAATATCACTGTAAATTTAGCTTATTAGTTTGATTGTACTTCCGGCATTGCGACCATTTTTTTACGATACTTAAAGAAATACATAATCGCTAAAACAGCAAGCCAGATAGGCCCCAAAATAACAGCGAGTCTCATATCTGGTGTCATCGCCATAATAATGAGAATGAAACATACAAAACTAATAGTTAAATAATTACTCCATGGGCTCATAATGCTTTGGAATTTGGTTTGACGCTTTTGCAATTTCATTGCTTTGGTAAATTTCAAATGTGTGACTGAGATCATAAGCCAGTTAATAACAAGCGCAGCCACAACCAACATCATAAAGAGCTGAAAAGCTTGACCTGGAATTAAATAGTTGACCACTACACAGACGGCTGTAATTGAAGCAGAAACAACTGCTGCTGGAACTGGAATACCGCGGCTGTTTACTTTTTTCAAAATTGCCGGAGCATTACCCTGCTCTGCCAAACCATGCAACATACGACTATTACAATAGATACAACTGTTATAAACCGAAATAGCAGCAATCAAGACCACAAAGTTTAGAACATTCGCAACACCATTACTATTGAGGGACTGGAAAATTAAGACAAACGGGCTACCGCCTTCTGCCACCATATTCCATGGATAAAGACATAAAAGAATACCAATTGCACCGATATAAAAAATCAGGATGCGATAAACAATCTGGTTTACTGCCTTTGGAATTGTTGTTTCAGGTTTTTTCGTTTCAGCCGCAGCAATACCGATAAGTTCTAGACCACCGAATGCAAACATAATGACAGCCAAAGCCATAATAAAGCCATGAATACCATGCGGGAAGAAACCACCGTGTTGCCATAAATTTGCAACACCCGCTTGCGGACCTGCTGAGCCTGAAAGTAAAAGATAAGCACCGAAGCCAATCATACTTAAAATCGCAACAATTTTAATGCAGGAAAATAAGAACTCCGATTCCCCAAAAAAGCGGACATTTACCAAGTTAATGCCGTTAATTAAAATAAAGAAAAATAGAGCGGTCAGCCATGTCGGAATTTCTGGCCACCAAAACTGAATAAAAGTACCAATCGCACTCAGTTCGGCCATACTCACCAGTACATACAAAACCCAGTAGTTCCAGCCAGACATAAAACCAGCCATTTTGCCCCAGTATTTGTTCGCAAAATAACTAAAAGAGCCGCTTACCGGTTCTTCAACAACCATTTCACCTAAATGACGCATAATCAAAAAGGCAATAATTCCTGCAATTGCATATCCCAATAAAATTGAAGGACCTGCCAGTTTAATTGTTTGTGATAGTCCTAAGAATAACCCTGTTCCGATCGCCCCTCCAAGTGCGATGAGTTGAATATGCCGATTGGATAAGCCTTGTTTTAACTCGTGCTTATTGTTTGCATCCATAACATTATCTCCAATGTTGGTGTCACTTCCTGTACACCTTTATTCAGCACCATATCCGAAGACCAGAAACCGACCTTCGGACATAAGTTGCTTTAGTATGAGTCCATTTAATTTTTGAGAAGACGTGTCCTATCTTCTATTTAAAAAGAGATTGCATCCTTACATTTAACGGGTTGGGAACGCTCCTTTAAAATTTCGTAGCCGCGATCACCGTAGTCAAAACGTGCAATCACAGAAGCAAATTTTTTCAAACTCACCGGTGCATCCATTGCTGGTAGTTTCAATTCAATAAAGGTTAATTGATCATTTTGCTGAACGTTGTCTAAAACACTCTTCAGCTGTCCAGCAGTCTCAACCACATAAGTTGTATGGCCTTTTTTACCGTTAAATACCGCTGGAATTTCAGTGTATTTCCAGTTTTGCACGTCGTTATAGGCAGCGTTTTCACCCATAATTAAACGTTCAATGGTGTAGCCGCCATTGTTCAACAAGAAAATAATTGGTTTTAAACCATGGCGGATAATCGTAGAGAGCTCTTGTACCGTAAGCTGGAATGAACCGTCACCAATAAACAAAATTTGACGACGCTCAGGAGCAGCTAACAAACTACCAAGCAAAGCTGGCAAGGTATAACCAATAGAACCCCAAAGCGGCTGAGCAATATATTTAGCTGTAGCAGGAAGTTTGATACCTGACAAAGCAGAGTTTGAGGTCCCTACTTCACCAATAATCACATCATCTTCTTTTAAGAACCCTGAAATGTAGTTCCAAAGCACATCTTGGCTAAGCTTCTGTTGAGCTGGCGCTTCAATTACTTTCTGAGGTTGTTTTTCAAGAAGAGGTATTGACGATTTACGTGGCGCAACTTTTTTATTTAGCTCGACAAGTAATTGTCCAATTTCAATACCCGGAAAATCCTGACCAAAAATATTTAAGCCATAAGATTTAATTTCGATGTAGTTCTTGGTCTCAATTTGATGCGTAAATACAGCTGAGCCTACATCGGTAAAGCGCGCGCCAACACCAATTAAACAGTCAGATTGTTCAATGATATTTTTTACATGCGGTTGGCTTGCTCCACCCACATAAGTTCCGATGTAACGAGGTGAGCCTTCATCCATAATATTTTTTGCAGTATTCATACCTGCAAATGGAATTGAGCATTTTTGAGATAAATCATTTAAAAGTGAAGTTACACCAAAAACTGAGGCTTCATTATCAATTAAAAGCGCTGGACTTTGAGCATTCTCAATAATGTCACAAAGTTTGCTTACCACACTTTGCAATAATTCAGGTTCAACAGCTGGGTAGCTTAGGTCGAGCGGACGCTCAGACACTTCAATTTTAACGTGAGTAATATCACCAGGTAGTTGGATATGTACAGGACGGCGTTCAAGGAAACACTGACGCAATACACGGTCAATTTCAGAAGCTGCATTTGCAGGAGTTAAACGAGTTTGGGCAACTGTGAACTCTTTCATACAGTTCATAATATTGTCGTAGTTACCATCAACTAACGTATGATGTATGAGAGTACCCTTTTGAACTGCATGTAAAGGTGGAATACCTGAGATATGAATAAGAGGTACATTTTCTGCATAGGCACCCGCAATACCATTAATAGCACTTAAGTCACCTACACCATAAGTGGTTGCCAAGGCAGAAAAACCGTTAATTCGTGCATAACCGTCTGCTGCATAGGCAGCATTTAATTCATTACAATTTCCAATAAATTCGAGTTGTGGGTCTGCTTCAACTTGTTCTAGATATGAGAGGTTAAAATCACCAGGTACACCAAAAAGATGTTGGATACCCATTTGTTTTAGACGAAGATTTAAAAATTCACCAATTTCTATGAACATTGCTCTATATCCTTTGAGACCAATTTTTATTCCATAGAAAAATAATATTTCATCTATCTTTTAGATTTCGTGCATAATGAAAACGCATTTTAATAAAAATACATGATTTGTGTATCATAAAAGGATTTTATGCAATGGATAAGTTCGACTGGCAAATCATTCAGGCACTACAAAAGAATGGACGACTCACCAATCAGGAAATTGGAGATTTAATCGGTTTATCTGCTTCTCAATGTTCAAGACGACGTCAATTGCTTGAGCAAAAGGGCGTGATTCTTGGCTACACGGCACGCATCCAGCAACAGGCGCTAGGGCTGGAAGTTACAGCGATGATTCACATAAACTTAAGAACACACGAGGCGAAATCACAGCAAGCTTTCCAAGAGCTGATTGAAGCTGAAGATAACATTCAGGATGCATTTTCAATTAGTGGTGATGCAGATTTTATTTTAAAAGTCGTTGCTGAAAATTTAGAACAGCTTTCTCAATTTGTGACTGAAAGATTGCTTTCTTATAATTTTATAGGGCACATAAAGTCTTACATTGTTCTGAAAAAAATTAAAGAACAGAATCATTTTTTAATCAAGCCTAAAAGCATGAGCTATCATCACTCTCAATAAAATAACTCAGCTTTTCACGCTTAAAAATGAAAATAAAAAAGGCGGATACTAAATCCGCCTTAAAATTAATATTTAGATTTTACTAATATGGACCGTTTGTCCAATCGTATTTTCAAGCAAACCTTCCAAACCAAACTCAGCGCCTAAGCCAGACATTTTCCAGCCGCCGAAAGGTGCATGAGGCAGTACTTCTGCATGGGTATTAATCCAGACCGTTCCGCATTGAAGCTGTGTAGCATAGGTCTGTGCGGCTTTAAGATCAGAAGACCAGATTGAACCACCCAAACCAAACTCACTGTCATTGGCACGAGCAATAGCATCGTTGATATCGGTATATTTTAAAACAGGCAGCACTGGACCAAATTGCTCTTCTTGCACCACACGGCAAGAGTCAGAGACTTCAGTCAAAATAGTTGGCGCAATAAAGTAGCCCTGCTCTGGGACTTGTTGTTGCCCAGAAAGTGCTTTTGCACCTTGTGCAATCGCTTCAGCAATAAGAGCTTTCACTTTGTTATATTGCATTTGGTTTTGTACTGGTCCAAATGTTGTAGAAGATGCCATACCATCCCCCACAACTTGAGCGTTGGCAATATCAGCTAACTTTTGAGATAAAGCTTCATATTGGCTTTCATGCACATATAAACGCTTTAACGCCGCACATGTTTGACCAGCATTCAAGAACGCCATATTAAAAATCTTAGCAGCAATTTCATCGATATTTGCATCTGGTAATACAATACCAGCATCATTACCACCAAGCTCTAAAGTTAAGTATTTTAGCTGCTGTGCTGCACCAGCCATAATGTGCTGACCTGTTCGAGTTGATCCCGTAAACACGACTTTTTGCACATCTGGATGAGAAGATAATGCTTCACCAATCTCACCAGCACCAACCACAATTGAGATCACACCTGCTGGAACTTCTTGCTGAATGATTTCACATAAACGTAAAGTCGATAATGGTGTGTATTCCGAAGGTTTGCTAATGACAACGTTACCTGCACGTAAAGCAGGCATGATATGCCAAACTGCAATCATGAGTGGCCAGTTCCATGGCGTAATTGAAGCCACTACACCCAGTGGTTGGCGATGGCGCTCAATACGCTTAGTTTCACTGTCTTCAATTACTTCTACCGGTAAATCCATAGAAGCCGCATAACGCGTCCAGCCAATTGCACCTTGCACTTCCATTTGTGCCAGTGCTAGTGGTTTACCTTGTTCAAGCACCACCAGCTCTGCAAGCATTTCAGCGTGCTTTTCAATACCGTCTGCAATCTTGTTTAAAATTGATTTACGCTCATCATGCGAGACAAGCTGCCAAGCTTTAGAAGCCTGTTTAGCTGCACTAACAGCTTGATTCACTTGTGCAACTGATGCTTTTGCACAATGTGCCGCAGTTAAGCCAGTAGCAGGATTAATAATTTCCAGTTCACCTTGTTCACCTGAACAAAGTTGACCGCCAATAATAAGTTTAAATTCATTAAGCATATTCGCTTGTTGCATTTCTTCTTCCTTGTCTTAATTGTAATTACGACTTCTTACTTTATGCAAAATGGTTTAAAGCAAGTGCCGTATTGATATATCAATGCGACCAAAAAATCGGGAACATACCAATACAATAAGAAATTTGCTCACTATAAATCATGCATAATTATTTTTGTTTTTTGAAAATATGCATGTTTTGTGCATATACCCTTCTTGTGATACACACTTTTAATAAAAATAATATGTAATAAAAAAGCCCGGCAATAAACCGAGCTTTTTAGGGTATCAACTCAATTAGTCGATTGGTGGTACGTAGTTACCAGAAGCAATCGCATCTTTAATGCGTTCAGCTTCAGCCAATACTTGAGCTAAAAGGTTCTTAACGTTGTCGACAGTTACTACAGGGCTTAATGTTGTCATCTTCAATGACTGTACATTACCAACTTTTGTTACACCAATATTTGCTTCACCACGTGCAAACAATTCATCTGCTACGTTTTGGTTCAAGCTATCGATAAACTCAACTGGGTAACCTTCCGGAACAACACGGAACAATACCGAAGCAAATTGTGGTTCAACTAAAAGCTCTAAACCTTCAGTTACCTTGATGTAATCTGCAACTTCACGAGTCAGTTTTACACCATGGTCAATCATTGAACCATATAGCTCTTCGCCGAGTGATTCAATGGTCATCCACAATTTTAAAGCATCAAAACGACGAGTCGTTTGTAATGATTTAGACACAAGGTTAGGTACGCCATGCTCTTCATCATAAGCAGAGTTCAAGTACTCAGCTTCATAATGCATGAAACGATAGTTCGCTTCATCTTTTAACAAGAACGCGCCACAACTGATGCTTTGGAAGTAATGCTTATGGAAGTCGAGAGTGATCGAATCAGACAACTCAATACCATCAAGCATTGCACGATAGTCATTTGATAAGATCAGTGCACCGCCCCACGCAGCATCGATATGCATCCATGAACCATACTTATTAGTAATTTCACGGATTTTTTTCAATGGATCAATTGCACCAGCATCGGTTGTACCTGCTGTCGCAACGACACAAGCAACAACTTTACCTTCAGCTTGAAGATGCGCCATTGTTTTTTCAAGAGCATCAACATCCATCTGTGCATTTTCATTCACAGGAACAGTCACAACTGACTGGAAGCCCATGCCCATCATTGCCATGTTCTTTTGCACAGAGAAATGCGCATTTTCAGAACAGATGACTTTGACGTTTTTCATTGCTTCAGCTGGAATACCATCACGCTGTACAGACCATGGGTTACCATTTTCGTCTTTCCAGTTTTTCGAGATACACCAGTCACGAGCAAGTAATACACCCATCAAGTTAGATTGAGTACCGCCAGAAGTGAAAACACCTGCCTGACCAGAACCGTAACCTACTTTTTGACGCAACCAATCAATAAGCTGCACTTCCATTAATGAACCTGCCGGGCTTTGATCCCATGAGTCCATAGACTGGTTAGTTGCATTGATTAACACTTCCGCGATCTGGCTCATCACCATGGTTGGGCAGTGTAAATGTGCTAATGAATGTGGATGATGTACTTTCAAGCTTTTATTCAAGAAAAGCTCAATCATACGTTGAAGAGATTGTTGTACACCCATACCTTCTTTTGAAGGTTGGAAAGAAATTGCTGAACGCAACTCTTTAATGCTACCGCCTGTGTACATTTTTTCATTTTGCAACCATGCTGAAACGGCTTTTACCGCTTCGCCCATTGCTGACTCATAGTCAGCAATGGATTGTGCATCATTGCAGAGTAACGCTTTACGATGTTCTGCAAAATCCACCATACTTACGCGCCTCGCACTGCAACCAATGCTTCTGCAACTGCTTTCTTAAAGCGAGCAATTACTTCTACACACTCTTCTTGAGTAATGATGAGTGGGCAAAGTAAACGAATTACTGTACCGTTACGACCACCTTTTTCAAGCAATAACTTGTTGTTAAAGCAAGCAGTCTGGATCGCAGCCGCTAACTGAGAGTCAGCAGGGTGAGAACCGATACGGTCAGCAGGTTTACGCTCGTCAACGATTTCAACACCAATCATTAAACCGCGGCCACGTACGTTACCGATACATGGGAATTCAGTAGCTAATTTTTTCAATTCAGCTTGTAAGAATTCACCACGCTCTTGTGCATTTTGAGCAAGGTTTTGTTCCTTGATCGTTTCTAATACAACAAGACCTGTACCCATAGCAAGTTGGTTACCACGGAAAGTACCAGTGTGGCCAGCAGGCTGCCAAGCATCAAATTTACGCTTAATGCCTAATACTGCAAGTGGTAAACCACCACCTACTGCTTTAGACATTACAACGACATCAGGTTCAATACCGGCATGTTCAAATGCAAACATTTTGCCTGAACGAGCAAAGCCTGCTTGAACTTCGTCTAAAATTAAAACGATGTTGTGCTTTTCAGTCACTTCACGGATTTTTTGCAACCATTTTACTGGAGCTGTAACAACACCGCCTTCACCTTGAATTGCTTCAAGAATAACAGCAGCAGGCTTAGTTACACCGCTTTCAACATCTTCAATAAAGTTTTCGAAATAGTAAGTTAAAGCGTCAACACCAGCTTCACCACCTAGACCAAGTGGGCAGCGATATTCATGCGGATATGGCATGAATTGTACACCTGGCATTAAGCCATTCACTGCATTTTTTGCACTTAAGTTACCAGTCATTGCAAGTGAACCATGAGTCATACCATGGTAACCACCAGAGAAACTGATCACTGAGCTACGGCCAGTGTAAGTTTTAGCAAGTTTAATTGCTGCCTCAGTCGCATCTGCACCAGAAGGACCACAGAACTGTAAGCAATATTCTTCTTTACCACCTGGTAAATATGCTAACAACGCTTCAGTAAACGCATCTTTTAAAGGTGTGGTTAAGTCTAAAGTATGCAATGGCAAACCACTTGCCAATGTGTCTTGAATACTTTGAATCACCGCAGGATGATTATGACCTAAAGCCAATGTACCTGCCCCAGCTAAACAATCAAGGTACTGTGTACCTTCAACATCAGTAACCCAGCAACCTTGTGCTTTCGCTATCGCTAACGGTAATTTACGTGGATAGCTACGAACATTCGATTCCATTTGACTTTGGCGAGTCAAATAATATTCGTTGGTAGCATTAGTGGCAGGGTTGACAGAAGTAACGCTCATATCGGATTACCATCTCTGATAAGGGTAGAAAGAAATAAGTCTGGTGACTTTTGGTCCTTTGACTCGGTGCTTTATAGAACTAGCGAAGACACATATTTTATATCTTGTAACTAGGAGCGCGATGATACCTAATTTTGCAAGAAAAAAAACGTCTTTTGTGTACTTTACTCATCTAATCTTATTGAAAAATTGTATTATCCCAATAGTTATGATGAATTATCATCATACTATGTGACAACCTAAAGAAAATATTCTTTTTTTATATTCGTGTGATTTTTTAAGTTACATTGAAACACTTTAATTCTAAGTTTTTTATTTTTAAAGAATTTTATTCTTACCAAAAATTAAAAAACTTGATTTAAATATTACAAATACCCCACAAAATCTGCAAAAGTTATGCATAACTTATGTTTAACATTTCTTAATGAAAAAAATTAAATTTATATTAATTTTTAAAGGATAAATTTATGCGTACTTTAGCAATATCTACTCTTCTCCTTGGTACGGTACTCAGCCCTATGGTTTTTGCCCAAGATGATAATGCCCTTCACTACAATATTGTAAATGTTCAAGCAGAAGCTTCTCGCCAAGTTTCAAACGATGAAATGCATGCAACTTTATATATTGAAAAAAGCAATAAGCAGCCTGCAGAACTTTCAAACCAAATTAACCAGTTAATGAACCAAGCACTCGCAACTTCGCGTAAATACCCACAAGTGAAAGTGGAAACTGGTGCCCAAAGCACTTATCCAATTTATGACAATGACAGTAATAAATTAAAAGAATGGCGTGGCCGCGCGGAAATTCGTCTAGAAAGTAAAGATTTTAAAGCTGCTAGCCAATTAATTAATGAGTTACAACAAAGCTTTCAAACTCAATCCATTAATTTTAGCGTTTCAGATGAGCAACGTAAAAAAGTTGAGAATGAATTGATGGTAGAAGCATCTAAAAACTTTCAACAGCGTGCGCAAATGTTGACTCAAGCATGGAATAAAAGCCAATATTCTTTGGTCACTCTAAACCTGAACACGAATAATTATTTTCCTCAACCTGTAATGCGTGCCAGCCTAGCTAAGTTCGCTGCTGCTGAAGCGGCACCAGCTCAAGACATGGCTGCTGGTGAGTCTAAAATTACTGTAAATGCAAACGGTTCAATCCAGTTTAAATAATTCATTTTTCAATCTAAAACCGCATTCTTCATGCGGTTTTTTTATTGCTCGCTATTAATGTTCTAAACGCAAATCCTGTAATGAATTCCAAGCTGCTTTTGCCAGAATTTCTCTATAGTCTTTGGGGTCAGCTTTTACACGTTGTGATAACCAAGCACGACAATAGCTCTCTGTAGAACCAATCACTAATGAAAGCAAAAGTTCATGTGGAATTAAACTAAATGCTTTAAATTCTTCAAAGTTTGAAATCAAGCTAAATATCTTTTGGTTTCTACTCTTATTTTTTTGTGTAAGTTGTTGCTGTTCCTCCCCCTCTATAATGTTAAAACGCGCAGTAATTAAGAATTTTGCAAATTCCGGTTGCTCACTTACCCAGTCCACATAACTATAAATTAGAGCTTCTACAACATCTTTTAATGTTTTGGACTGTTTTAAATATTCATCTCTCAGAGCTGTTTGATCATCTAAAGCTGAAAAAAATAAGGCCGCAACTATACCCTCTTTATTTTTAAAATGATGATAAATCGCCCCAACGCTACTTTCTGATTTGGCACGAATCATTTCAATACTAGTCGTTTCAATGCCCTGCTCTAAAAAACAATCTAAAGCATCTAATAATATTTGTCGTTTTAAAGCAGCTCTTCTTCCAGGATATAAGCGTTCTAATAAATTTTGAGCAGATACCATTTTGTATTCTCTGACCAGTCATCGGAGATATTTTGAATGACTTGACGCATATTTGTAAACAGAACTATATTCTTAAACAGAATAATATTCTGTATTTTTAAAATTAAAGGAAGTCAAATTATGGCAACCACATTAGAGCTCTGGAATAAAGTAACTGCTTTTCCTAAAGGCAAGTGGACTTTCTCTCGTATGCTGTGCTTAAAAGCACCTTATTTCGGCAGTATTTCCCCTCTTTTTATTGAGTTAAAACCGAATTATTGCGAAATTTCTATTAAGAAGAAGCGTTCTGTGCTTAACCACATTGGAACAGTCCATGCGATTGCGATGTGTAATATGGCTGAACTGGCGGGTGGAACAATGACAGAAGTTACTGTCCCATCTACCCATCGCTGGATTCCAAAAGGAATGACTGTTGAATATTTAAAAAAAGCTGAAACAGACTTAATTGCAATTGCTACACCAGTGGAAGCTGATTATAACTGGGAAAAAGCTGGAGAATATTTAGTCAACGTAGATATTTACGACACTCACAAAGATAAAGTATTTCAAGCCACAATTACCATGTGGATTTCTAAAAAGAAATAAAAAAAGCCCTGAATTCTCAGGGCTCTTTTATCTTATTTTTTAAATGGGAACGCATATTTCACAATACGTCCAACCACTTGTCCAAACTGCTTAACAAAGCTGGCATTGTTATAGTTCAAGCCATATTTCTTACAAACCGCCTCAACTTTTGGAGCCATTTGGCGATAACGACGAGCAGGAATATCTGGGAATAAGTGATGTTCAATTTGATGACTTAAGTGACCAGACAAAATATGGAATGCTTCTGAACCTGTTAAGTTAGAAGAACCACGAATTTGGCGCATATACCAGTGTCCACGGCTTTCTTCTTGTAAAACAGATTTTGGAAACACTTCTGCATCTTTCGTGAAATGACCACAGAAAATAATACTAAAGGTCCAGATATTACGAAGACCATTTGCGACCAAGTTACCTGTAAATACTGGTAATGCTGCCGGCCCTGCAATAAGAGGGAAGAAAACATAATCTTTAAAGAGTTGCTTGCCAATCTTTTTATTAACTGGTTTTAACTCTTCTAAAAATTGTGCCTTAGTTTTACGCTTGTAAAGTACACGCCCAATTTCAAGATTCTGAATTGCTACGCCCCACTGGAACAATAAGCAAAATGGAATACTGTAAATAGGCTGCAATAAGAACCCAGGCTTCCAACGTTGCTCAGGGAATAAGCGAAGTAAGCCATAACCAATGTCATCATCAATACCTTTAATATTGGTATAAGTATGATGTTTATAGTTATGGGTTTGACGCCAGTTATCAGAGGTACCTACAGTATCCCATTCATAAGTTTGACCATTAAATTTCGGGTCATTCATCCAGTCATATTGACCGTGCATAACATTATGGCCGAGCTCCATGTTCTCCATAATTTTAGAGAAACCTAATAAACCCGTACCTAAAATCCACGCTGGCGGGAACCAACCTGCAAATAAACAAGCCCGGCCTAAAAAGCTACTATAACGAATAGCAGCATAGACACGGCGGATATATTTAGCGTCTTTTTCACCCAAATCATCCAATACTTCTTGTTTGATCTGATCAAGCTCTTTTGCAAATGCTTCAAGTTCTGCTGGAGTCAAATCTCGATTTTTAGGATTTTTAAAATATTCGACTTTCACTGGCATATTCATAAGAGTTCTCTCTTAAAGATCAATAACTAGATCGGATTGTGCTGAGTTCACACAAATTTTAAGTAATTGGCTTGGTTCCGTATTTTGGCTACCGTTTAGTAAATTACGTGTAGAACCTTGCGTTTTACTACAAACACATTTATTACAAATTCCCATACGACAGCCATGTGTCGGCTTAAGGCCTTCATGCTCAAGGCTGACCAAAATGGATTGGCCTTTAGGAATTGCAATCACTTTATTAGACTGGGTTAATGTGACATTCACATAACCAATGTCATCCGCAGAACTTTCATTAGTTAAACTAAATGCTTCAGTAAGTACAGTTAGTGCTTTTTCAAAAAGCTGTTCAACAGTTGAAACAAAACCCGATGGACCACATGCATAAACTGTGCTGTTTTCAATACCTTCAACCAGTGCAAGATGTTCGGCATTTAAACGTTCATCATTTGGCGTTTCTTGTGTGTAAAACACCTGATAGCTAAAGTTTGGGTTTTGTTCAGCCACTTGTTCAAAGTACTCTGTAAAAGCAGCATCAGAACGTTGTTTGACCCAATATAAAAGCTGAACCTGCGTTTTTTCTAACTGTTGGCTTTGCTTAATTGCTGTGATTAAGCTCAACATTGGTGTAATACCACTACCAGCAGCCAACATAATTAATTTCGGTGTCTGGATGTTTTGTTGCATGTCACCATAAGGCTGCCCAAGCTCAAAAACATCACCAATTTTGCTTTCTGCAATAAACCAGTTACTGACAATACCATCAGCAACTTTTTTAACTGTTAAACGTAAGTGCTCTGCATCAATTTGCGTCAAGCTATAAGTACGTTCATAGCGACGGCCCGCGATTTCAACAATCACTGGATGATGTTGACCTGCTGCGCCCATTTTCACCAAGCGGTTGCATTTTAATGTCAGGCTCACAGTGTCATGAGCTACGAATTCTTTTTTTACAATTTGAACTAGTCCATGCTGCACAGACCATAAAGGATTTATTTTTTGTAGCCAGAAGTTCGCCATATTTTTGTCAAATACAGCTTGTGTTAATGAATTGAATAGAGAATTTCTCTTTTCGATTGCTTGCATAACTGAGGGCTCTGTCGCTCTTTTTTAATTATTATACACATGTATATATATTTGTATATACACTCGTACTTTTAATTACAATTTCACAAGTTCCCTGTCTAACGCTATAATCCAGACAGTTTAAGAATATATTGAAAAACATGACCCAAACCTCACTTTCTCAGAGCCCAAATGACACAACCTCATCACAAGATGTCATTGAAATAAAAACAGTAACGCGTTCTGTTGGAAGAAAAGCGACGATTACGAAAGAAGAACTTTTTCAGGCAGCTCTTAACCTGATTGGTCCACAAAAAAGTATTGCCTCACTCAGCTTACGAGAAGTTGCAAGAGAAGCCGGTATTGCCCCAAACAGTTTTTATCGTCACTTTAAAGATATTGATGAGTTAGCTATTTCACTCATTGACCGTGCCGGTATCGTTTTACGTAAAATTATTCGTCAAGCTCGCCTTCGTGCATCTTTGCAAGACAGCATTATTCGTAGTTCTGTAGAAATTTTTCTGCAACAGCTGGATGCTGATGAAGGTAATTTAAGTTTATTGTTGCGAGAAGGTTTTACAGGTTCCGCTTCTTATAAAGCTGCTGTAGATCGACAGCTCAACTTCTTTCAGCAAGAGCTACAAGAAGATTTAATTCGCTTAGAACGCCTCAATAACAATCATCTATACCATCCTGAACTTGTTGCAAAAGCAATTACACAACTTGTTTTTCACATGGGTGCCAAAGTGATTGACCTTCCTATTGATCAGCGTGCGGAAGTCGCAGAACAAACAATGGTTATGATCAGAATGATTTTAGAAGGTGCCCGTCATCTAGACGAAGCAAAAATAAGATAGATTCCACATAAAATGGTTTGTGATTTTACAAGCCATTTTTTATACACCTGTGCCTGCTGATTAATAAAAATATAAACCATAGATTGAAGCAGCTTAGATGCAAGAGTATAAGTAAATAATTCTAGCAATACATATCAATACTTCCCCACGTTATTCAGGGATTCACATGCAAAGTTTGAGTAATCGTCAAAGCCTGATTGCAAGCTATATTCTGATGGGCATTTTTTTGCTTTCGGTTATCCCCTTGCATCTCTTAGCAAGTTTTTTTGCAGGCTTTCTCATTTATGAAATTATTATTAGTTTAAGCTCTATTGTTGAACGTTATATTGATGGTCAAAGAGCCCGCATTTTTATTAGTATTTTATTAAGTATTATTACTATTTCTCTTCTTGCCTTTTTCATTACAAGTTTAATTAGCTTTGTAGTTTATGATTTAAAAGGAGTCGGTTTACATAGTATTAACGGTAAAGTCGACCAAACACTACTGCACTTACAAGCGGAGATTGGGAAATATTTACCGGGCTATATTCCAGATAGCGTTACAGAACTGAAAGATGAAATATTCGCGTTTATGAAAGATAACGTGACTACATTAAAAAATGCCAGTTCCGATATTTTGCATAATCTAGTGACTATGGTGATGGGTCTTATTATCGGTATATTGGTTGCTATTCACGGCTTTCACCGACGTACACCCCAACCTGTTTTCAAATCCTTACTGATCCAACGTATTCAAAAATTATCAATTTCTTTTAGAAATGTAGTTTTTGCACAAATTAAAATTTCAGCGATTAATACGCTACTCTTTATATTATTTGCTTTTGTACTATTGCCGATCTGGGGTGTTCACTTACCTTTCGCCAAAACCTTAACCATTCTTACCTTTATGTTTGGCTTAATTCCAATTTTAGGGAATTTAATTTCAAATACTTTAACTTTTATTGCGGCTCTTACAATTTCACTCGGTCTAGCAGGTGTTGCTCTACTCTACCTCGTATTAGTTCACAAGTTAGAATACTTTATTAATGCCAAAATTATTGGTCATAAAATTAATGCCAATGCATGGGAAATTTTATTGGCCATGTTAATTTTCGAGTCAATCTTTGGCTTAAGTGGCTTAATTGCAGCACCGATTTTCTATGCTTATTTAAAACTAGAATTAAAAGATGCCAGATTGATTTAACTTAAATTTACTCAATAAAAAAAGCGCCTGTGTGGCGCTTTTTTATTACTTATTGCTTATGGTTTAACTACTACAAGCACTTGAATCGCTTCAGGTGTTACGGTTAAGCCATCAAGCAAGCTTAAACCTTCTTTTTGCAACTTCTGTAAGCGCTCAATTTCGTCTTGGCGAATGCTCGGGTTGAACTGTTTTAAGTAAGTTAAACGATCAATCTCATATTGCCATTTATTACCATAATGCTCTTTTGCCTGCTGTTGAAGCTGAGGTAAACCTTCTTTAGCAATATCAAGCGCTTGTTTATAACGCTCTTCAATCACTTCACGGCGGGCTTTAACCACTTGGCGGCAACTATTGCCATCTAAGTGATGCAAATAAGGTTTTAAAATGGTTGGATCAATCTTTTCAGATAAGTCCTGACCATTCTCACTTAACAATACGCGAATAAGTTGTTTTGGTAAGCTTGATGGCAAGTTCAAGGATTTTGGTGCCACCACATCAACTTTAAACCAGACTTCAAGTAAAACCGAACCTTGCTTTAATGCATTGGACTTAAGCACAGCAACATTGGTACTACCAAATGATTGTGTGCGGATCATTTCCATGACACTTTCAATAAACGGATGTTCCAAAGTTAGATACTGAGCGTCTTCACGCATTTGCGCTTGGTCACGATAGAAAGTCGCAGTCATACCTTCTTCGTCTAATGCCAAACCTTGCACTTGCATCTGGTCGGTTGGACGAATAATGACTGTACCGTTACTTTGCTCATCAAAGTCAATATTAGTTGAAGACATGAAACGCTTCACAAACATAGGCAGCGTTGTGTTGTCATCATAGTCTTCTAACGCTTGAACAATTTCTTGTGCAACGATAGGACGGCATGAATTGTACTCAAGCAGACGATCTCGACCAGCTTGTAACTCTGCTTCTAAAGCTTGGCGTTGAACATTAACTTCTTCAAGTAAATCTTCAAATGTTTGACCTTGGTCGGCAAGCAAGCAATCTTTTAATTCAACAATAAAGTTTTCTTGTAGCGTTTGAGCCGTTGGAGAAATATTGCTGAAAATATTTAATGCTTCATTATACCAACGGAACATACGCTCTTGAGCGGTGCCCATTAAATACGGTACATGAATCTGGATACGGTTTTCTTGACCAATACGGTCTAAACGACCAATACGTTGTTCTAAAACGTCAGGGTTTGCAGGCAAATCAAATAAAATTAAATCACTCGCAAACTGGAAGTTACGGCCTTCTGAACCAATTTCTGAACAAAGTAAGATTTGAGCACCGTAGCTTTCTTCTGCAAAGTAAGCAGCCGCTTGGTCACGCTCAAGCAAACTCATACCTTCATGGAACATGGCTGTACGAATACCTGCATGCAAACGAAGCGCACTTTCTAAAGACTCGACAACAGGACCACTACGGGCAATTAAAAGAACTTTTTTATGCTTAAGTTCTTTACGTAGAATTTCCATTAACCACGGTACACGCGGATCATTTTGCATCCATGAGCCATCAATTTGTGCTTCTTCTGGCCACATTTGTTCGCGTAATTTACCGTCTTTTGACCAATCTGCTGGCGCAGGTAAAGGCGCAGGTTGGCAATCACGGCCAGGGAAGCCTTGAATCGCTTCACGCGTATTACGGAATAAAATACGACCTGTACCGTGACGGTCTAACAACTCATGAATCGCTCTGAAACGTTGCTCAGGTTGGTCTTCAATTGAATGACCTAACAAACCTTCTAAAGCAGATAAATGCTCTTGAGTTAAAGGCTCATCCGACATAAGCACTTCTGCAACTTGCGCAGTTTGCTGATATTGAGCTTCTTCATCCAAGAAACGCTCTAAACTGCTAAAGCGCTGTGGATCTAACAAACGTAAACGCGCAAAGTGACTTTCCACACCCAGCTGTTCAGGCGTTGCAGTAAGCAACAATACACCTGCCGTATTTTCAGCAAGCTCTTCAACCAAGTCGTAACGATCGTTACCACCCTCTTCTTCGCTCCACATCAAGTGATGTGCTTCATCGACGACGAGTAAATCGAAACCAGCTTCTAATGCTTGCTCACGCAAATCGTCATGGTCCACCATCAAGTCGACGCTGGCAATAATGCATTGCTCAGTTAAGAACGGGTTAAGTTCTGGATCATGTTCTTTGATAGATGCAGTACGGGTTAAATCAAACAGAGAAAATTGCAAATTGAAACGGCGTCGCATTTCAATCATCCACTGATACTGAAGAGAATCAGGGACTAAAATCAGGATACGTTCAGAACGGCCGGTTTTAAGCTGTTGGTGGATAATTAAACCAGCTTCAATTGTTTTACCTAAACCTACTTCATCAGCAAGTAAAACACGCGGTGCGAAACGTTTACCGACTTCATGTGCAATATAGAGCTGATGCGGAATTAAACCTACACGCGCCCCAACCAAGCCGCGTAATGGGCTGGTTTGCATTTGCGCCTGCATCAGCATTGCTTCAATGCGTAGGTCATACCACTCTTTATAATCAATCTGGCTTGCCAGCAAACGATCTAAAGGTTTTGATAATTGAATTTGTGCACCAATACGTGTTTCGTTTAGCGCTTTACGTTCTTGCTCGCCATTTTCTAAAGTACGAACCACGTTATAACGCAAAACACCATGACGGTCTTCAACCGACTCAACAATCCACTTCTGACCTTCTTGGTCTTGAACCTCATCATTTGTGTTAAAGATGATGCGAGAAAGCGGTGCATTGTTGCGTGCATAAACACGCGTTTCATCACTTTTGGGGAATAAAATGCTGACAGATCTTTCATCTACATCAATAAGAACGCCTAAACCGAGCTCAGTCTCTGTATCTGATAGCCAACGTTGACCAATAGCATACTGCTGCAATTTTTCCACCTTTTTCTCAAGTTCGCACTACATATTGTACGATGCAAAGTAGCTTATTTTTGCATCTTTTTATGTAGTCTTTAAAGCAAAATTTTGCAGCAAAAACCAATTAAATTGTTTCGCTACAAAAATTACTCATCGAAAGTTTTTACATTAAAACGGTACAGGACAGTTAAAAGTTAATGATTCCCCTGTGACAGGATGATTAAAGCTTAACTGTTTAGCATGCAAGCACAGACGAGGAACAAGTAATTGTTCCGGTGTTGCATACAATGTATCACCTACAATTGGATGTCCCAGATATTGCATGTGTACACGGAGTTGATGAGAACGACCGGTAATCGGTGTTAATTTGACACGCGTAACCGGTTGTCCTTGAATCTGGAAATGTTCAATTGCCTGCCAATGTGTTAAAGCAGGTTTGTTATGAGAAGCATCGACAATATGTAAAGGTGGTCGACTCGGGTCATAGACGACAGGGATATCAACTGTCCCTTCACCCTCTAAATGACCAGCAACTAGCGCTTCATATATTTTCGAAGTTTGACGGTCTTGAAATTGGCGTGCAATCGCACTCTGTCCACGCTTAGATAACCCAAAAACCAAAATACCCGAAGTATCACGGTCAAGGCGGTGAATGAGCAAAGTTCGTGGTTCAATTGCCACCAGTCTTGTCAAAACGCTGTCATGTAAATCACCTTTCCCTGGCACACTCAAGATGTCCGAAGGTTTATGAATCACCATAAAATCATCATCACGATAGATCAGATGTTCACTTAGAAAATCACTCAAAGTTGTATTCCCAAGGCAAGATGAAAAACAAGCGGGCAATAATAAAAAGCTTACGTCCGAATTACAATGCCGTTCGGGTAAATTAACGACAGAATTTGCAAATATTATGAATCACATTACGGCTAAAGCCGATTAGCGCTTCAATAACTGCATAATATGTTGCAATGTAGGAGTTTGCATCAACTCATCAACAGTTAGGCTCGCACCATTAGCACGCCATAATTCCACCAAATAATTGACTCCCGAAGCGTCTAGACCATAGTTTCTTAAATCTATTTCGGGATGAATTTCCATTGGATGTCGCCCTATCTGTTCAGCAACTGCCAATAAAATTCCTTTATCGGACAACACCTGTAATGACGGCGCACTTAAAGACCATAAGCGCATTAAAGTCTGCGTGTTTATATGTTGAATATGGTCAAAACTTATTTTTTCAATCCATTGTATATGCTGCTCTAAACTACTCGCCAAGATTGCATCATTTACAACAGCTACATAATCGGTAATGGATAAAACAAGCTGCATGACTTGCTTAAATAGCGGTGATAAATTCCCCGCCATAATTACCTGTGCCTGAGTGTTTGATGACAAGTGCTGCCCAAGCTGTAACATGGCCTGTTGAAGTTGAGATGACTGAATCATCATGACCGGAATTTCGAGTGCTTGTGCTCTTTTACTTAGTATTTCTAAATGATCGGCTAATGGCTGATGCGCCCAATCAGATATATTTTCAAGATCATCTAGCCCGACTAGGAGCAATATGCTTTGCGTAGATTCAATAGGCCAATTTGAAGTACTTGCGGCTAACTGGATTTTTCGAGGTAAGGGATAAAACATTGTTCTCTACAAATATAAAATAGCTCAAATTAAAAAGCCCGTTTAAAACGGGCCTTTTTGCTTACTTCATTTCGGCAAAGGTTTCTTTTGCAGCCTGAATGGTAAATTCGATATCTTCATCAGAATGAGCAGATGAAATAAAGCCTGCTTCAAATGCTGACGGTGCCAAGTTTACGCCACGTTTTAACATGCCATGGAAGAACTTTTTGAAAGCTTCAATATCACATGCCAACATAGAGTCAAAGCTTGTGATGTCTTCTTGGTCAGTAAAGTAAAGCCCAAACATTGCGCCAGCTTGCTGAGTTTTAAATGGAATACCCGCTTCATCTGCTGCTGCTTGTAAACCTGCAAGTAACTTTTCAAGTTGAGCAGATAACTTGCTGTAAAAGTCCGGTTGACGTAAATGTTTAAACATTTCGATACCAGCGCGCATAGCAAGTGGATTACCAGATAAAGTCCCCGCTTGGTATACACCCCCTAAAGGTGCGATGCACTCCATGATTTCACGCTTACCGCCAAAGGCACCTACAGGTAAACCAGCACCAATAATTTTACCTAAAGTCGTTAAGTCAGGTTTAACGTTATAAACTGACTGAGCACCGCCTAATGCAACGCGGAAACCTGTCATTACTTCGTCAATAATAAATACAGATTTGTATTCATCACACACATCACGAATCGCTTGTAAGAAACCATCAATTGGTTTCACCATATTCATGTTACCTGCGACAGGTTCAATAATGACGCCTGCAATTTCATGACCAAATTTAGCAAAGCATTCTTTTAATGCTGCAACATCGTTATATGGCAGTGTTAAAGTGTGTTTAGCGAAATCAGCTGGTACACCTTTTGATGTTGGTTCGCCCTCACCTTTAGTTAATAAACCAGAACCTGCTTTTACTAACAATGAGTCAGAGTGTCCGTGGTAACAACCTTCAAACTTCACGATCTTGTCCCAGTATAACCACGTGCTAAACGAATAGCAGTCATAGTCGCTTCTGTACCAGAGTTGGTCATACGTACCAATTCAATAGATGGCATGATTTCACAAATGATATCTGCCAATGTTGTTTCATGTACGGTTGGTGCACCAAAACTTAAGCCATCTTCTGCTGCTGTTTGCACAGCCTTAATAATATCCGGATGAGCATGGCCCAAAATCATTGGTCCCCAAGAGCCAACATAATCTACATAGCGCTTACCATCTACATCCCACAAATACGCACCTTTGGCTTCTCAATGAAAACCGGTGTGCCTCCAACGCCATTAAAGGCACGTACCGGAGAGTTCACACCACCTGGAATGTGTTTGCTGGCTTGTTTAAATAACTGTTCTTGCTTTGGAGATAAACTCATGGAAATGCTCGTCTTAAATATCTAAAAAATAATTTTGAAAGCTTAAGAAAATAATTGTGCCCACGCTTGTACACGGGCAGGAATTTCAGCAGTTGATCGACCTAATATATCACTAATGACTGCACAGAGGTCAGCTCCAGCCTCAATCACGGGTTTTGAATTTTCAACAGTCAAACCACCAATTGCACAAATAGGTAAATCATATTGAGCTGCTGCTTGCTTAATCACTTCTATACCTACATTGCCAGCTTCCGGTTTAGTGGCAGTTGCATAAACCGCACCAAAGGCAACATAAGTTGCGCCATCGGCAATTGCTTTTTGAGCAAGCTCTAAAGAGTTTAAGCAAGTACGGCCAATAATGACACCTTCTGGTAACTGCGATTTTGCATCGGTAATTTCACCGTCACTTTGGCCTAAATGCACACCTAAACCAAACTGAGCAGCCAGTTTTAGGTCATCATTAATGACAAAAGGAATCTGATATTTTTCACATAACTGTTTAATCTGTTCAACTTCAGCAGGCTGTTCGGCTTTGTCTATTTTTTTACGGCGGTACTGTAAAATTGCGATTTGACGGGTTGCGAGTGCGGCGTCTAATTTTTCTAATAATAATTGGATTGGGTCATCATTGGTAATGAGGTATAAACCGCGCATACTCTACTCTCGCTTTTTAAAAACTTCGCTAGTATAACGGATTTATAAGTCATCATAAGTACCGATTGATATAGGCTTACCAGTACCAATCGGTATATTAAAAATAGAAATAAAAATTAACTTGGAATTTTATCGTGCTTGCGATCAATTAAACTTAATCGACCAGTCGCAACATCAGAGAGCATTCGCCAATCAGAAATAAAGCTATAAAGTGGCTGTTTAAAGCTCGCAGGTTTATTTTTCTCAAACATAAAATGTCCAACCCATGCACATGCATAGCCAGAAACTAAACCATAGAGTGAGTATTTGGCCTGTTTCTTACGAATAGCTTTTGAAAAAAAGTATAGACCAATGCTACTGCCCACCGCATGTAAGCGCCTACTCATAATGTTACGGTGTTCAGTTAAATAAAAACGATAAAATTCCTGATAGTTTTTAATAGGTAATTCAAACTCTGGCTGAGTTTCATGATTAAAATTTACGGGTGCATTCACGATCATCTTCCTGATTTTTATTTGATCAAAACATCACCTGATTGTACACCTAAATAAAAGTGTAGCGTCATATGTTTGATTGTAACTTTCTCTATCAAAAACATTATTTTTAGCGCTAAGCTATTATACTTATTCAAGATAGTTTAAATACCTGATTCAGGGAGATCTGTTATGGTTGAAGTTGAGCTTAAGTTTCAGTTACCTGAATCGAAGAAAAAAACCGTCCAGCAATATTTAAAAAAACATAAAGCACAGTATATTCATTTACAGGCCAAGTATTACGATACGCCAGACCGCCTACTTGCAAAAAATGGTATGGCCTTACGCTTACGTAAAGAAAATGATCTGTGGGTACAAACCTTTAAGGCTGCCGGCCAAAGTCATTTACATCGTGTCGAAGAAGAAGTTTTTTTAGGAAAATGCGATCAAGAACCTGACTTAAACCTTGAGTTATATAAAGACAATAAAGCCGTCACAGATTTGATTACTCAAGCTTTAGGCTCTGAAGTCGAAAAGCTAAGCTTACAGTTTGAGACTGATGTACAACGTACCTATCATGTTTTTGAAGCAGATGACACAGCAATTGAAGTCTGTCTTGATGACGGCGCCGTAAAAACAGCAACCGCACAAAGCAAAATTTGCGAAGTTGAGTTCGAACTTAAACAAGGTGCAGTTAAAACACTTATTCAATTTGCTCAGCAATGGATTAATCGTTATGAACTTTGGCTCGATGTGAGAAGTAAAGCCGAGCGCGGTAATTTACTCGCATTGGGGCAAGCTGCTTCACCGGCTGTTCACGCAAAAAATCTGAACTTAGATAAAGACATTTCAGCAGAACAGGCACTCAAAAAGATTGTAGAAAACTGTTTGGGACAATTCTTGCCTAACATGGCCGCAATTGCCGATGGAGTTGCCGAGGCTGAGCACATTCATCAGGCACGTGTAAGCTTACGCCGTTTACGTAGTGCACTAAAACATTTTTCAGCATGGTCAGACGAGTTAAACCCGGTGTGGGAAGAGCAAATTGCCGAACTGTTCCGTCAGCTTGGGGACACGCGAGATGAAGATGCTATTCGTACCGAAATTTTACCTATGATTGTGCAGCATGGTTCACCTGAGCTTTTACTTCCGATCTCTGAACAGCCATTAAAAGATCTTGCCACACTGTTTAAATCAGCAGACACCATTAAGCTTATACTTGCCTTATTAGCATTTGCTTATTCAGAAGAAGACGATCAAAACGCCAAAGGAAAATTGAAAAAATATATAGGAAAAAGCTTAGATAAGTTACATCATCAAGTGGTGAGTAATGCCAATCATTTCACTGAGCTTGAAGTCACCGAACAGCACAGAACGCGCAAGAAAGCCAAACAGCTTCGTTACTGCATTGAGTTTATATCGAGCTTATATCCTCGTAAAAATGTTCAGCAGTTTTTAAAACAATTACAGCCTGTGCAAAATACTTTAGGACTTTATAACGACTTATTTATTGCCGAAGATCTATTTAATAAAACGATTGAACACGACCCACATTTTTGGTTTGCATTAGGATGGGTTAAAGCCAAACAACCTTATTTACAAAATCAGTCTGCCGAAGCTTTGCAAAAATTTAAACAGGCAAAAACATTTTGGTAAGAATCTTGAAGTCGCGGCAAATATGCCGCGACTTTTTATCTATATTTACCAAATACTTTCCATACACCGTTATCTGCTAATGGATCGCTATAGCTATCACTACGCTGTTTTCTTGGTTTATCGCGAGCATCGACGAGTTTAAAGTGTGGCTCTACCCCTAACACAATACCATTGGTATAAAACCGTGAACGCGTATATTCACTTTGACCATGCTGGAATACATACGTCCGTAAATCAATAAATTCACGGTGTGCAACTAGCGCTGCTGTATCATCACTTTGCAACCATTCTTGCATGGTAAATATCTGGTCTGTGTCAAACTGCCCACATTTTTCAATAAGACTGGCCACACCACGGAAAGTTTTTGATTCTTTTGCGCGTGTTTTATTAATCCGAATTCGGTCTACATGGAAAAAGAATAAGGGTAAGTTTAGATGGCTTGGTAAATGAATTGCATCTGGTAATTCATCTTCCATAAAAGGTTGAAAAAGCTCTTGTGCCCTTTCTATTAAATCTTTCCATTGTTGGTAATAGGCCAAGACTTCTTCTTGCAAACCATAATAAATTGGCAGCCCTTCTACATGCTCCAAATATTGGGGTGGAAAAATATGCTGGCGTAATAAAGCAATGTCTGTTTTTAGACTTTGAACGGCAATTGCATCTTGCATATTAAAACTCCCAATACTTAGGCTATTTACAGACTAAGGCAAAGGTTTTGTTTCCGCAAGGCTTTGCCTATAATAAGCAGCTCTATTTTTGCGGGAATAAGTCATGTCTCAAAAGATTAATGCAACAGATATTACTGAAGAAGAAGCGTTAAATGCTGTTTTCTTTGAGCGTGCGGATGAATTCATTAAACAAGCAAATGATTTTTGTCGCCCGCCTAAAGGCCAAAAGCCAGACCCGGCTGAGCTTCGCGGTCAAGTGAGCGCAGCCATGTTATTTGCAACTGCTCGTTTTAATACATGGGTGGCTGCTAATAATTTTAAAGATGGTAATGAAATGCGTGATGCAAAAGATCAGGTGATGTCTTACCTTCTTCAACAGTTCCAAATGATGCTTGAAGATAACTTTGATGAGTATTGTGAACAGTTCGATAACTACTTACGTTTCCGTAAGAATGAAGATTTTCATACTCACAAACACGACCATTAAAATATTTTAACACTCAAATAAAAAGCCACTTCATGTGGCTTTTTATTTGGCAATTATTTACTGCTTTTGTGCTTGACCATACTGGTCAGCCATAACTTCAACAAGATTTGAAGGTTTAATATATTTTTTAATAACTGCGTTCACATCAGCAACCGTTAACTTTGTTAACTCTTGGTCATGTTTAACACGGTCAAGTAATGTTTTACCTGACTCAAGCTCTAGATTTAACATACCGTGGATATTACGTTCATCTTCTAAGGCAGTAACACGTTTCTTCATAATATCCGCCTTCGCTGCTGCAAGCTCCTGCTCTGTAATACCATGAGTAATTAAGTCATTTAAAACCTTATGAACTGAAGCAGAAACTTGTGCCGAGCGACCAGCCGTATAATTTGCACTAATGCTTAACGCACCTACATTCGTGTCTCGATCTAATTGCAAACCAGTACCAAAACCATATACCAATGCATTTTTTTCACGAAGCTCTTGAGCCAAACGTGATGAAATTTGAGATTCACCCAAAATGTAATTCATTAAAATTAATGCAGAAGCGTCAGGATGGTTTTTCCCAACTGGTAAGGCAAGTACGCTTTGATAACTACCAAACTCACGTTGTTCAGATAAGACATGTACTTGCTGAGCAGGGAAATCAACGTGCTGAATCAAGATTTTTTCATACGGTTGTTTGCTATTCCAGCTTCCGAACTCTTGATTCAATAGCTTTTTCATTTTTTGGGCATCAAATGCACCTGTAATCGCAATTTGCGCATGATTCATGGCAAAGAAATGCTGATAAAGCTCTTTGACTTGTTCTTGAGTCACATTCTTTAATTGTTTTTTAGCCAGCTCCGGTTCAAAGTGATAACGCAAATCACCTGGCTGGTATTCTTCTACTAAGCGAGATAATGTTAGACCTGCTACCACATCCGGTTCTGTATAAGGACGATCAAGACTAGATAAGCTTTGAGATTTAATTAAATCAAATTGAGATTGTTCAAATTTAGGATTTTTCATGACCTCTAGAACAAACTTGAAAAACTCATCGAACTTTTCAGTTTTAGATTGAATATTAATGGTCATGCCATTGCCATCGGCACTCGCATAAGCTGCGCCACCTGCATCAATCGATTTATCGGCAATATCTTGCAAGCTATATTTATCAGAACCGCGAAGCAATAAATATGAAGTTAAATCAACAACCGTACCTTTATCGAATAAAGATTTCTCTGTACCAAAATCCATAGTAATGGTGGCATAGGTACGATCATCACGGGTTTCTACAGGGAATAAAGCATACTTCATTCCATTTTTAAGCTTTCCGCGAAGGATTTTTTTCTCATTACTTTCGGCATATTGCTTAGACGTTTTTAAAAACTCGGCAACTTCTTGTTGATAAACTTTCGGATCTTTTAAAGGCTCTGCTTTAACATCTGTTTGATCTAATGTTTTAGGCTTATCTTTTGCGTCGAGTTGTAATGCTTTCTTTTGGTCTTCTGGTGTTGGCAAAATATCGCCATCAATACGATGACCTGCAACAAGGAACTGTTTTAAGGTTTGATTTACCTCATTGAGCTTCACTTTATCAATTGAATCTAAATCTTTAAAATATTGGTCCCATTGCCCATCCGCTACAGTGTAATCACTTAAACGGGAACCCAAAGCAACGGCATCTTTATTGACTAACTCACCTTGCGTTTTCATTAAGCTTTTTACACGATTTAGCTCAGTCTCTGTAAAAGGTTTACCCTTTTCAATTCCAGAGAGCAAAGCGCTTTCAACTTTTTTAGGGTCATTTTTTGGTGAATAAATAGCACCTAAAAATACGACGTTAAAATCTTGATCTAGCCATGTTGATGCCTGAACGTCTGTACTAACACCTGTTTCAACCATATTTTGGTACAAATGACCACTTGGCTGCATGGTATACAACATAGGTGCGAAAGCCAGTTCCGGTTGAATTTTTGTGTTTTTACCATCCATATAGATATGGAATTTGGCCAAATCACTGCCCTTTTTCACCACAAACTCACGGTTTTTGAGTTTTGTAGAATCTAACACAGGTACTTGAACAGGCTTAGGCACAGCTCGCGCAGGAATTGGGCTAAAATATTGGTCTATCGTTTTCAAAACATCAGTTTTATCAAACTTGCCTGAAATCACCATGACCGCATTATTAGGCGCATACCAACTGCGATAGAACTGGTTCAACTCAGGCATTTTAATTGACTTAAGCTCAGGTAAATCACCAATCGGTAATCGACCTAGATATTGATTACCATAAGCCGACTTCCACATTTGATCCATCAAGACAGCAAAAGGCTGATCCATACGGACTTCACGTTCACGCTTTACGATTTCAATTTCAGAAGGCACAAATTTTTCTTGTAGAACTAATTTGTCCATGCGCTCAGATTCAAGGTACAGCACTTGATCAAGTGCTGTTTTTTCTGGACGGACAATATTGGTGTATTTGGTTGAATAGTAATCCGTGCTCGCATTCGTCATTAACGTATATTGATCTAAACGGCGTTGGAATTCTTCACCTTTTACATTTTGCGTGCCTTTAAATGCTAAATGTTCGAGTAAATGTGCTAAACCACTTTTACCCTGTGGATCATTTAAAGAACCCGTTAAATAAATGGTATTAATAAAGATTTTATTTTCTTTGTCATTCGGCGCAAGCACTACCCGAAAACCATTATCTAATTTATATTCCTCAACATTTTGCTTACTTTTTACTAATGTTGTTTGTGCAAAAGAGGCAGCACTTAAACCAAAAATACATAGGGAGAGAGTCAGTTGTTTAAACTGCATAAACATATAAATACCAATTAATTTGAATAATAAAAAATCAATAGTTGTGTGACTATAGTAGGAAATTTGAGCTGACTTTCATAGTAAAGATTTGAAAAAAAAGCCGTTTATTTAAACGGCCTTATATTTTAAGGAAAAATTTCGGCTTGCATATAAAGTTTGCCATATCCCGAAATTTCAATACGTTCCTGATTTAAGACATTACAATACAATACGCCTCCACGGCTAGAAGCCTGATAGGCCACAATATTATTTTTAGCGAGTTTCTCTGCCCATAGTGGCGCTATTGCGGTATGAATTGAACCAGTAACCGGGTCTTCATCAATGCCTGCGACAGGTGCAAAATAACGAGAAACACAGTCATATTGATCGTCAGCTTTTGAGGTGATTGCAACATCCATTGCTGTAGTTGTAATTGCAGTCCGCTTACCTAAGGCTTTAAGTAAGTTCATGTCAGGTTGCTCATCTAACACATCTTGCACTGACTCATATTCAACAATGTAGGCTTGAATATTTTGATAAACCGCTTTAAAAGGTTTTGTTAATGCTTGACGTAAAATAGCCGGATAATCTTCAACTTGCTGAGCTTTACGAATTGGAAAATCCATTCTGATTTTGCCGTCTTCATCTTGATGAACTACAAACAAACCTAAGTTTCGTACATGAAAATTAAGAGTCTTTTTCTCAGTAAAATCTTTAAATAATACGAAAGCACTCGCAAGAGTCGCATGCCCGCAAAAATCCACCTCAACCGTTGGAGTAAACCAGCGTATTTCATAATTTTCAGAGTCTATAATTTTTACAAAAGCAGTCTCAGATAAGTTATTTTCAAGTGCTATCTTTTGCATTAAATCTGCATTTGGCCACTCTTTTCCAATAATCACAGCAGCCGGATTTCCACGAAATAGCTCTTTGGTAAAAGCATCGACTTGATACATTTTCATGTTAGTGCTCTCTTTCTTAATAGGCTCATTTTCGAAAATTATTTAAAAGAAAAATAGATACAGTTTTTTAAAAATTAACATCACAGTTGCAAGTTACACATATAAAAAAACGGCTCATCCAGAGTGGAGAGCCGTTTAATATTAACTCTTAATGATGTTGAGTTAATTCAATTTCATCTTCGCTATTCATTATAGCTTTGTCGGTCTGCCCCATAAATTGGCTTGTAACTACACCAGCAGTCATCGAACCATTTACGTTTAACGCAGTACGTCCCATATCAATGAGTGGTTCAATTGAAATAAGAAGAGCAACCAATGTTACAGGTAAGCCCATAGCAGGAAGTACGATCAATGCTGCGAAAGTTGCACCACCACCAACGCCGGCTACGCCAATTGAACTTAAAGTCACAATACCCACTAACGAAGCAATCCACATTGGGTCTAGGGTGTTAATACCCATAGTTGGCGCAACCATGACTGCGAGCATGGCTGGATATAAACCCGCACAACCATTTTGTCCAATAGTGGCACCAAAAGAAGCAGAGAAACTTGCAATAGACTCAGGCACGCCCAAACGACGAGTTTGCGCCTCAATGCTAAGTGGAATACTTGCAGCACTTGAACGACTCGTAAACGCGAATGTTAGAACCGGAGCAACTTTCTTGAAGAACTTAAGTGGAGAAACACCGGTCAGAGTCAAAATAATGGCATGCACGACGAACATAATCGCCAAACCTAAATAAGACGCCACCAAGAAACCACCTAGGTTCAAGATATCTGCGACATTTGAACTTGCCACAACTTTCGTCATTAGGGCAAAAACACCATATGGTGTAAGTGTCATCACTAAACGAACAAGCTTCATTACCCAAGACTGTAATGTTTGAATAGCCGTCAGAATACGTTGACCTTTTTCTGCGTCATCTTTCATTAGGTTGAGTGCTGCTATCCCTAAAAAGACAGCAAAGATAACCACGCTAATAATTGAAGTCGGATTTGCACCCGTTAACTCAGCAAAAGGGTTACTCGGAATAAAAGAAAGAATAAATTGCGGTACGCTTAAGTCTGTTACTTTACCCACATAGTCGGTCTGAATTGCAGTAAGTCGAGCTGTTTCAGCCGCTCCTTGTACCAAACCTTTGGCAGTTAAACCAAACAAGTTCGTCACAAATACCCCAACCAGCGCAGCGATGAGTGTGGTAAATAACAAAGTCCCGATGGTGTAGAAGCTGATTTTTCCTAAAGAAGAAGCTTGGTGTAGCTTCGCTACCGCACCTAAAATCGAAACAAAGACCAAAGGCATCACGACCATTTGTAAAAGTTTTACATAGCCGTTACCAACAATATTAAACCAGCTAATAGATTCAGCAAGAATCGGATGGCCACCGCCATAAATCAAATGTAGTCCTAAACCAAACACTACACCTAAAATTAAGCCAGCTAGAACTTTTTTAGATAAGCTCCAGTCCGTTTTACGTGTTTGGGCGAGTAAAAATATTAACCCGACAAAAACCACAATATTGATGATTAAGGGTATATTCATTCCCAAACTCCAAATTATTGCTTGTGTCATCTTTTAAGGGGGCATATTTGACCATAGCCGGCCTATATAAACTACCCTTTTCAACAATTTTCTAGCATGCAGATCATTACCGATCTGAATGAGAATATAAAATGACTTTTAAATACATATATATCACTTTTAAAACATAAGTTACGTTAGATATTTATGTATAAAAATTAAGCGCATTTCTGTATAAATTGTTGCTCAATAAAACAAATAAATTGCTTTAAATTACTGCCCCATGTTTCAGGAGGCTGGGCGACCAAATAAGTAGTGAAATGTGCAGATTCAGTGTTAATTTCAAAACAACTTAATGAGACTTTATCGGCTACTTTATTCAGATATGACTTTGGCAATAAAGCAAAACCGACACCTAATTCCACACAGCTTACAATGCCATCCAGACTGCCCATTTCCATAATTTGCGAAGGTGGCACACTGTGATCATTTAAAAACAACTCAATTGCATGCCGATAGGAACATCCTTGTCGAAATGCAATAAATCGAGTCTTTGCGAGGGTGGCAATGTCGGGAAAATCAATTTGTTGTTTTGGGCAAACCAAAACCAGTTGTTCTTGCCACACCGGAAAACTATATAGCTCTGGAATCACATATTTAGAAGCGACAAAAGCACAATCGACTTCTCCTTGTTGCACAGCATTTAACAAATATCCTGTCGGGTGAGTTTGAAGTTCAAGCGGCAAATTCGGATGTTGCTGCATACATTCATTAAGCAATTGCGGAAGTCGTATTGCTGCTGTCGTTTCCATACTGCCCAAACGAATAGTTTCATTCGGGTCAATATCACCTTCTCGGAAGATTGTCTTCGCTTTATTATGCAGTGCGATCATTTGCACAGCATAACTATGTAGCTGGTGTCCTGCATTGGTTAATGTAACGGGGTTATGACGATTTAATAAAATCACACCTAATTCTTCTTCAAGCTTTTTCACGTGGCTCGTGATATTGGATTGAACCGTACACATCTTTTGTGCAGCCAATGAAAAACTTCCACTCTCTGCAACCGCTAAAAAAAACTCTAAAGACTTAAGCAACATGCCACTATCTCAAAACAAGATAATTAATATCATATTAAATCATTTCTAATGATAAATAAACTCGCTTTTAATAATAAAAAAATTGAGAGATTTCTCATGTCTACCTTCTATCGAATGAGCCTGCTTGTTTTTTTAGCGACTTGCCTAGGAATTGGTATTTTTAGATTTTCCTATACCGCACTCATGCCTATTATGATTGTGCAATATGGATGGACTCATGATTTTGCAAGCTATTTAGGAAGTGCAAATTTATTGGGCTATCTGGTTGGCGCATTATTGGCACTGTTTAGCATTAAAGAAAAATCTATACCCGCTTTGATTATAACTTCGGCGGTTTTAGGTAGCTTAAGCCTACTCTGCTGTTCTTTTATACACATGCCTTTGGCTTGGTTTGTTCTCTGGCGCACCATTTCAGGTATCGCAGGTGGCCTACTCATGATTTTGGCACCTAGCTTTGCCATGAAAAATATTGCAATTAGCCAAAGGCTCAAAGTCAATTTTTTAGGGTTTAGTGGTATTGGCGCAGGCGTGTTATCTGCCACCCTCATTATTCCTGCACTTAAAAATATGCCTGTTCAATATGTCTGGGAAATTTTTGCCGCCATTTCCATTATTGGCAGTTTGGTACTTTTTCAGTTATTAAGGCACCCACCTACCGAGTCCGTTCAAACGGCCAATCACGCTCCTCAAAACTTCAAACATTCACGTTTAGGACTAGTCATTATTATTGCTTATATGTGCAGTGCTTTTGCATATATCCCACATTCTTTGTTTTGGATGGACTATTTATCGGGGACCCTACATTTTCCATTGCAACAACGAAACTTATTTTGGGTTCTTTATGGGGTCGGAAGTTGTGTTGGCGCCTTTGTGGCGTATTGTTTAAGCCGCCTTATTGGATATTTGCAGGCAATTAAATGTCTATACGGTGTCTATTGCTTGGCAGTTGCCCTACCATTTTTTTCACATGCTACTGCTTTGCTCACTTTATCGTCCTTTCTTACAGGTTTACTCACACCTGCCACCGTATTTATTAGCTCTTACAGCCTGCTACAGATTTATGAACAGCGTTATCAAAAAATCTGGAGCCTTGCCACCATTGGGTTTGCCAGCACTCAGTTATTAGGTGGCGTTGTTATTAGTACTTTACATCACTTGCATTGGTCTTATGCCCATCTGTTTTTAATGGGCGGCATTGTTTTGTTATTTGCATTGAGCCTTTTAATTCCTATCCGTTCTTCCATGCCGAACACTCTCGGAGAAACCGAATCGTGAAAACTTTATTCTTTTCTCTCTTTTTGATTGTTTTCGTACTCCTTATTCAGGCTTTAGACCAAAGCTATCAAAAGAAAATTGGTATCTCTAAGCCCCAAAAACATCCGGAATTTATGCAATAAAAAAAGCCCCTATACATAAGGGGCTTTTCCATTGAATAATCGTATATTGTCAAAATAAAAATTAATGAATAGATCAGTAGAACAAACCGCATAACAGCTATTTTAGTACGCTTATTAAAAACGCTTAACTGACAAAAAATGTCATATTATGTCAATGTAGAGAGCTATTTTCTGATCTATATTCAGTCAAAATTTATAATTTTTAATACTTAAAATTGAGCAAAACATGAGCAATAACAATTATATTGATGAGCTTTTAAAGCTCTTGGCGATGTTCGCTTTTATCGGTGTTTTATTACTGGCATTTAAGTGTCAGACCATCTTTGCACTGGATATGACAACATCATACGAAGTCTCGGTAAGGATTGTTATCTATATTGTCACAGCAGCTATTTTGGGCTTTTTAACACGCAATCATATTGAGTTTACAACACAATTTTTAATTGCTGTTCCATTTGCCTACTTTTGGCTAGAGCCAATTCTTGACTACAAGGCCATTCAAACTATCCCAGATGTTCCGTTTTATCTCTCAGGTCATGGTCAAAGTTTAGGGCTACTCATCGTGATCATATTTTGTTTTGCCCTATGGGTATTTAAAGAAACAAGCTCAAACTCGCTTGAGTCTCAAAATGTCTAAATGAGGATTTTTAGGGAGTTTTATAAAGTTAAAAATCGTCACTGTACTCTATGTTTTTATAATATATATTTTAAGCAAATTAATTTATATCAATTAAAAACTCTAAAAATGTTCAATGTATCAAACCCAGCAAATGCTGTTGTTGTAGGTATTATCGCAATAATTGCTACAATTAGTCTTCTGATATGGAAGTTTAATTTTTATCTCGGTATAGATATATACACCAGTGGAGAGGTGCTATTTAAAACATTATTGTATGCCGCCCTAATAGGACTATTTAGTTACTATTTTCGCCATACAATTAAAATTAGTAATACAGTGATTTTATCATTACCGCTTTTTTTCTTTTGTATTCGGCCTATTCTAAACTACAAAATGACGCATACGATTGGAAATGTACCACTGTATGCAACACATCATGGGCAAGGCTTAATATTGCTGAGTTTAACGATATTAGCATGTATATTGTGGGCATATACGGCTAATTCCTAGCTAAAATTTTAACGTTTAATATTCTTATTTTTTATTATTTTTCAATATTATAAATCTAAAGACTTTAAAAGCCCTCAATTGAGGGCTTTTCTATGAAAGTTTAATCTTCCATATGTTGAATTATGGCGTCGCCAAATTCTGAGCAACGTAACAAGGTCGCTCCCGGCATTAAACGCTCAAAATCGTAAGTTACGGTTTTAGCTGCAATCGCCCCTGAAATACCTTTAATAATCAGGTCCGCTGCTTCTGTCCACCCCATATCACGGAGCATCATTTCAGCAGAGAGAATAATTGAACCCGGGTTGACTTTATCTTGCCCAGCATATTTAGGTGCAGTGCCATGCGTTGCTTCATACACTGCAATAGCTCCACCAATATTCGCACCTGGCGCAATCCCGATTCCCCCTACTTCTGCTGCTAATGCATCGGAAATATAGTCACCATTTAAATTAAGGGTTGCAATTACAGAGTAGTCAGCAGGACGCATCAAGATCTGTTGTAAGAAAGCATCTGCGATCACGTCTTTAATAATGATGTCTTTACCATTTTTAGGATTCTTAATTTTAACCCATGGGCCGCCATCGATTAATTCACCACCGAAACGATCTAGCGCTAACTCATACCCCCATTCTTTAAAGGCACCTTCGGTATATTTCATAATATTGCCTTTATGAACAAGAGTCACCGAAGGTTTGTCATTATCTATTGCAAACTGAATAGCCTTACGAACTAAACGCTGTGTTCCTTCTTTGGAAACAGGTTTAATACCAATACCACATCCTTCAGGGAATCGAATTTTTGTGACCCCCATTTCTTCTTGAAGGAATTTAATAACTTTTTTAGCTTCTTCAGAATCTGCTTTCCATTCAATACCTGCATAAATATCTTCCGAGTTTTCACGGAAAATCACCATGTCAGTTAACTCAGGATGTTGAACGGGTGAAGGGACGCCTTGGAACCAACGCACAGGACGTACACATACATACAAATCCAGTTCTTGACGTAGTGCAACGTTGAGTGAACGAATACCACCACCGACTGGTGTAGTTAAAGGGCCTTTAATTGAAACTACAAATTCACGCAGCGCTTCAAAGGTTTCTTCCGGCATATAAGTACCGTAAATTTTATTGGCCTTTTCACCGCAATACACTTCCATCCATTCAATAGAGCGTTTGCCGCCATAGGCTTTTAAAATTGCCGCATCAACAACTTTTTTCATTGCCGGTGTAATATCTACACCAATACCGTCACCCTCAATGAAAGGAATAATTGGATGATTTGGTACATTCAGTGACAGGTCTGCTTTTACTGTAATTTTATCACCGTCGGCAGGAACCACGATCTTCTGATAACCCATTATGTAGATTCTCCCTTTTATAATATTTAACTAACCAAACAAAAATAATTATCGATAAACAATACTTTCAACTTTTATTAACGCATAATAGCTTAATCGAATTTAACCCTTTTTGAGATTTATGTGGGAAATAAGCAAATTTCGCACTTAAATATAGCTCAATGTTTTTACCGCTTATTTGAAAGAAGAAGTCATTTTTTATGAAAATCGTCATTCTCAACAAACCATATGACGTTCTCTCCCAGTTTCGTAAAGACGAAGCACACATGACGGTCTCTGACTTTGTAGATGACCCGACTTTGCGCATAGCAGGCCGTCTTGATATGGACTCTGAGGGTTTAGTTTTCTTAACTGATCATGGTGGTTTGAATCAGTTCATTACCAACCCTGCGAATAAAAAATACAAAACGTATTTAGTTCAAGTTGATGGCGATGTAACCGAAGAAGCACTCGAGCAGCTTCGTAAGGGTGTAGAGCTTAATGATGGTATGACTTTACCAGCTAAAGCAATTAAGGTAAGTGAGCCTGAATGGTTATGGGACCGCGATCCTCCTGTACGTTACCGTGCCAGCATTCCAACATCTTGGATTGAAATCTCTATTTGTGAAGGTCGTAACCGCCAAGTTCGTCGCATGACCTCTGCGGTAGGTTTTCCGACTTTACGTCTCATTCGTACAAAAATTGGTACGATTGACTTAGTTCAATTGGGATTACAACCGGGCGAAACCAAAGAAATTGAGCCTCTACTCTACCCAGACTTTAAAGATGTTCCGGCTGAACAACCTTATCGTTCACGTTCATATGTGAAAAAACCGGGTGGCACTGGCGGTAAGCCAATGGTTCGCAAGAACAAAGATGGTTCTGCGAAAAAATCTGGTACAAAGCGTATTTGGCAAATGGATGAAAGTGAAAAACCGCGTCGTAAGACTAATGGTACAACACGTCCAAATACCAAAGCACCACGTGGTCGTAGCCGCAATAGCCGATAAAAATATTTAAGTTTTAAAGCTCACGTTAGTGGGCTTTTTTTAATGATTTTTATTTTATAAAAATAAAAAGCCGGTGCTTATGCACCGGCTTTTAGCTATGTACTAACGAATTAGTAGTTAAGCCTGAACAGTTGAAAGCGCTGCATTGAATGTAGCACTTGGACGCATTACAGCGCTTACTTTCGCTGGGTCAACTGCATAGTAACCACCGATATCAGCCGGTTTACCTTGTACTTGAGCAAGCTCAGCAACGATCTTCTGTTCGTTTTCAGCTAATGCTTTTGCAAGTGGAGCAAATTTAGCTTTCAACTCAGCATCTTCGTTCTGTGCAGCAAGTGCTTCTGCCCAGTAAAGTGACAAATAGAAGTGACTGCCACGGTTGTCAAGTTCACCTGTACGACGTGATGGAGACTTGTCATTGTCAAGCAATTTACCAGTCGCTTCATCAAGTGTCTTCGCAAGTAACTTGGCACGAGCATTATTTTCTTTAATACCCATTTCTTCTAGAGAAACTGCAAGCGCAAGGAACTCACCAAGCGAATCCCAACGTAAGTGGTTTTCTTCAACAAGTTGTTGTACATGTTTAGGTGCTGAACCACCCGCACCAGTTTCGTACATGCCACCACCCGCCATAAGCGGAACGATAGACAACATTTTCGCAGAAGTACCAAGTTCCATAATTGGGAACAAGTCAGTTAAGTAGTCGCGTAAGATGTTACCAGTTACAGAAATTGTATCGAGGCCACGAACTACACGCTCAAGTGTGTAACGCATTGCACGTACTTGAGACATGATCTGGATATCAAGACCAGTCGTATCGTGATCTTTTAAGTACTTCTGTACTTTCTTGATCAATTCATTTTCGTGTGGACGGTATGGGTCAAGCCAGAAGATCGCAGGCATGCCTGAGTTACGTGCACGAGTTACTGCAAGTTTTACCCAGTCACGAATCGGAGCGTCTTTCACCTGACACATACGCCAGATATCGCCTTCTTCAACATTTTGAGTCAATAACACTTCACCAGTGTCAAGATCAGTAATGTTTGCAATACCTGCTTCAGGAATTTCAAAAGTCTTGTCGTGAGAACCGTATTCTTCAGCTTTTTGAGCCATCAAACCAACGTTTGGTACTGTACCCATTGTTTTTGGATCAAAGTTACCATGCCATTTACAGAAATTGATCATTTCTTGGTAAATACGGGCAAATGTTGATTCTGGCATCACTGCTTTAGCATCGTATTGCTTACCATCAGCACCCCACATTTTACCACCAGCACGGATCATTGCAGGCATAGAAGCATCTACGATGATGTCGTTAGGTGAATGGAAGTTAGTGATGCCTTTTGCTGAGTCAACCATCGCAAGTGCAGGACGGTGTTCTTGGCAAGCATGTAAATCTTCAATGATTTCTTCACGTAATGAGGTTGGAAGAGTTTCGATTTTCTCGTATAACCCAGCCATACCGTTATTTACGTTAATACCTAATTCGTCAAACAACTTACCGTGTTTTTCGAAAGCTTCTTTATAGTAGATTTTCACACAGTGACCGAAAACGATCGGGTGTGAAACTTTCATCATTGTCGCTTTTACGTGTAATGAGAATAAAATTCCTGCTTCACGGCAGTCATCAAGTTGTTTCTCATAGAAGTCGCAAAGCGCTTTTTTGCTCATGAACATTGAGTCAATGATTTCGCCTTCTTGAAGCGCAACTTTTGGCTTAAGAACAATGCTCTTACCACTGTTTGTGATAAGTTCCATTTTTACATTGCGTGGACGGTCAAGTGTCATTGACTTTTCACCGTGGTAGAAGTCACCTTCTTCCATGTGTGAAACGTGAGTTTGCGACCATTGTTTCCACTCGCTCATTGAGTGAGGGTGTTTCTTAGCGTAATTTTTAACGGCAGCAGGAGCACGACGGTCAGAGTTACCTTCACGAAGAACAGGGTTTACTGCTGAACCTAGGCATTTGCCATAACGAGCTTTGATTGTTTTTTCTTCTTCAGTCGCTGGGTTTTCCGGATAGTCAGGAATTGCATAACCTTTAGATTGAAGTTCTTTAATACATGCTGTCAATTGCGCAACAGAGGCACTAATATTTGGGAGTTTGATAATGTTAGTATCTGGATCTTGTGTAAGACGACCTAGCTCAGCAAGGTTGTCGGATACCTTTTGCTCTTCACTTAGGTAGTCAGCGAATTCTGCGAGCACACGTGCAGCTACAGAGATGTCACTTTTAACAATCTCGATACCAGCTGGCTTAGTAAAGGTCTCAATGATCGGCAGTAGCGAATAAGTCGCCAATAATGGCGCCTCGTCAGTCAGTGTGTAAATGATGGTTGACTTTTCACCAGCCATATATAGCCCCTTCCGTTGAATTGAGTTTTGAGGACCGAGCTTTTGGCCCAGTGCCTACGAACCGATATGCTTAAATAAAACCCTGAGAGTATCGGCTCTCATTGGCTTTCAGTCAACGAAATATCCAGTGATAACGACATTTCGCAGCGAAATAATACATAATTTAAATCTATCGATAATAATCTTATACCTAACTTATGGTAATAAATGTGCTTTTACCAACTTTTTAGGTATAGAACAGTCTTAAATTACATGAGATATCTTTCAGAGTTCTGACAATTATTATACTTTTCATTCAAAACAAACTCAAAGATAAAGACTCTTTCTATGTTTTGAAGTTAGGAAAAAACAAAAACCGATGCACGAAACATCGGTTTTTTATAAATTAATTAACGGTTATTTAGGCTTTTAACCATTTGTCAGCTTTGCTTTGATCTTCAATAATAAGTTCAACTTCAGTTAAGTTTATGCTGTCACTTGTAACTTCAAACGACAATAACTCATCACGGCGGAAAGCCAAGACTGAGTAATTACCCTTTTGTTTAGCATATTTCTCAATAAGTTTTGTGGTCGCTTTTAGTCCATCAATTGCAATAATGACATCATTAGCAGAAATACCCGCTTTAGCACCAGCTCCCTCACGGTGAGCATTTTGTACTAACACACCTTCAGGCTTATCAGCTAGCTTTAAACCATAAGCTAAAGTCTTATCATTTTTAAGCGTATAACTTAAACCAAACTCAGGGAATAACTGATCGAGTGGTAACTCTTCAGTAGTATTAATCAAATGATTGATTTGCTCTAACCAACTATCACCTGTTAGCTCTTCGCATAAATCAAAAATTGTACGCTCATTAACCTGAACACCGTTTTGCGTATTTTCATACAATCGACGCATTAAGGCATCAAGGCTAGAACCACGTAAACGTAAGCCTAAGTCCAAACATAAGGCAACTAATGCACCTTTGTTATAATAGCTCGTGCCTGCATTATTCGAATTTTCATCTTGACGATAAAATTTAATCCAAGCATCAAAACTTGATTCTGCTACTGTTTGAACAAAACGTCCTGGGTTTTGCAAATAGCGATCAATCTGTGACTTCAACAAATCTAAATAAGACTTTTGGGAAATCACGCCACTGCGCAATAAAATTAAATCATCGTAATACGAAGTAAACCCTTCAAAAATCCACAGTAGCGAGGTATAACCTTCTTGATGCAGATTGTAGTTCGCAAAATTTTCTGGGCGGATAAACTTTACTAACCACGAATGAAAATATTCATGACTGCATAGACCTAAGAAACGTTGATAATCTTTCGAAGGTTCAGTGGGTTCATTCGATTTCGGTAAATCATCTCGTGGAGTAATCAGACTTGTGCTATTGCAATGCTCTAACCCACCGTAACTATTCCCTGTTGCCATAGTCATGAAGGTATAGTTTTTAAACGGTGCTGAACCAAACAGATCAATTTCGGCTGCACAAATTTTTTCAATATCCGTTTTTAAACGATCAACATTCGTAGCGTGAGTACCTGAAATTACAAACTCATGTTCAATTCCATGCGTTTCGAAGCTAAAACGCGTTTGATCAGCCAGTTCAAATGGACTATCAATGAGTTGATCATAATGATCAGCTTTTAAAGTAAAACGTCCTTTTACTAAACTTTTTGAAGCTAATCCTGTTGCTAATTGAAAGTGTTTTAATTCATCCGGCAAAAAGATTTCTAATTCACATGCAGATTGTTCTTGGCCTTCTAAGCCTAAACACACACAGGCAGGGTTAATATATAAACGCGTTTGATCTACATATGCGCCACGTACTGATAAATCATATGCATAAACATCATATTCAACAGTAATTAACTCGTGATCGGTGTTAAATAAACGCCAGCGATTTTTTTCAGTCTTTTTAATATTGAGCATGCGTCCAGCTTCATCATAGGCCTTTACTGCCTCGATGTGCTTAGAAAACTCTCGAATGAGATAACTGCCCGGAATCCACGTTGGCAACCATAGTTCCTGATTTGGATTCGCTAAAAAGCGAATTGTCACGTGAACAAGGTGTTGTTTGTAATCATCGAACTCAATTTGATAATGCAACATAAATTCTTCAATTTAAAAATAAGAACGGTTTCACATTAGATTATCACTTTTTTGTATCGACTTGCGTAGATGTATTTTTTGGCAACAATTCACACTAGCCTTCTACAAAAAAAAGGCATAGCATGCTGGGCATCTGTGTTCCGTATTTGCCAGTAAACGTCAAGGTCACCTAGTGAAATTTTTCCTATCTCTTTTTACGCTGTTTAGTATTTTCTGTACTACTCTTACCAATGCTGCTCTACTTAATATTGCTCCTGAAAGTGTTGAAGCCGCTGCATGGACAATTGTAGATACCCAATCTGGTCAAATTATTGCTGAGCATAATAGTCATGTACAACGTGCGCCAGCATCTTTAACCAAAATGATGGTGGCCTATATTGCATTAAAAGAGATTAAAGCTGGAAAGTTAAAACTGAACGAAGTCATTACTGCAACACCAGTCGTAAGCGTGGTGCAGTGGGATGAATCACAAATGTACCTCAAAGCGGGCGAGCAAATTTCAGTTGATCAGCTCTTGGCTGGTTTAATTGTTATGTCTGCAAATGATGCAGCTGTGACTTTGGCTGAAAAAATTTCTGGTGATGTGCCTCATTTCGTACAACGTATGAACCAAGAAGCTCAAGCTTTAGGTATGAAAGACACGCACTTTAGTAACCCTGCTGGTATTACAATGCCGGATCATTACACGACAGCTCATGATTTGAGCTTATTAAGTCAGGCAGTGATTCACCAGACCCCTGAATATTTACATTATTCGAAAATGCCGAGCTTTAGCTACAATCAACGTTTTCATCACGCGACGAACCTTGCGCTCAAATATGATCCATCTGTAGATGGCTTAAAAACTGGCTATACCAAAGCAGCAGGTTATAACTTGGCTCTAACAGCTTCACGCCCTTCATTTTCACCGAACTTACCGCAAAGACGTTTACTGGTAATTGTCTTAGGTACACCAAGTGCTGTGAAACGTGCTGAAATTGCAGATAAATTAATGAATCTTGCTTATGCTTATACACGTGATGAAGTGGTTATTCCTGAGCAAAAATTAATTGCTGAATTGCCTGTTATTAAATCAACTTTAAAAATGTTTAAAGTAGAAACTAAGCAGCCAACCATTGTTACGACTTCTTTATATGCTGAGCCAACACCAATTGATTTAAATACATTTGATTATGCTACACAGCGTATTCAAGTTCTTGATAGCAATCAACAACCTAAAGTTATTGCTCCACTTGAAACAACTCAAACACGTGTAAATATTCAGTTAAATGAGCAAAAGTTAACAGCACCGTTAATGAAAGCAATGAATTTGGCAACAGTTTCAATTTATCAAAATAACCAGCTCATTCGCAGTCTTCAAATTGAAAATGATGTACACATTGAAGAAGCGAATATTTTCCAAAGAATTATGATGTGGTTCTCAAGCCTATTCTCAATCTTTTCATCAAGTGAGCACAGTGTAGCAAAACTCTACCCTATAGATTCGCACTAAAAACATCAAATTGTGCACAGATGCACAATAAATTTTATAAAGAAAAGATGGCATAATTCAGCCATCTTTTTTTTATAGAAAAATAATTAGGTGATAAAAATGCCCCAAAACTTACATCATATTGTTATTGTCGGTGGTGGCGCTGGTGGTTTAGAACTCGCCACGCAACTTGGTGAAACTTTTGGGAAAAATGGTAAAGCCAAAATTACATTGGTTGACCAAAATTTAACTCATATCTGGAAACCGTTACTTCATGAAATTGCGGCGGGTTCTTTAAATCCTCACGAAGAGCAAACCAATTATTTTGCCCATGCAGAGAAACACCACTATGAATTTGTGTTGGGAACATTAACAGCAGTAAATAAAGATAAGAAAATAATTGATTTAATTCCCCCTCAAGTCTCTAAAGAACAAAATACCCATATTCAACAACTCAGTTACGATACGCTGGTTTTAGCGCTTGGTTCAGTATCAAATGATTTCAATACACTCGGTGTTCGTGAAAACTGCCATTTCCTCGATAGCCGTAAACAGGCGGATATTTTCCAGCAAGATCTTTTACATTTATATATCGAAGCGCAAAATCAACCCGATCAACGTACATTAAATATTGGAATTATTGGTGCGGGGGCAACAGGTGTCGAACTTGCGGCTGAACTGATTGAAACGACCAAAAACTTTTATCGCTATGGTTTGAAAAAGATCCATCCGAATCAAGTCAAAATTACACTCATTGAGGCCTCAGAACGCATCCTCCCTGCCCTAAGTGAAAAAACAGCTGAACATAGCGCAAAACAGCTTCAAAAAATGGGTGTTGAAATTTTAACTAAACACCGTGTTGAAAAAATTGATGAACACCATATCTATTTTAGTAATGGTAACCAGCTCAACAGTGATATTACGGTATGGGCAGCTGGGGTAAAAGCACCAAAAGTACTTGAAAGTCTTAGTGATTTTGAACGTGACAATATTAACCGCTTAATGGTCTATGCAACGCTGCAGACCTATTCCGATCCTAATGTATTTGCATTTGGTGATTGTGCCCATTGCCAACTTGATGCAAGACACCCGCCTCTCGGACCACGCGCTCAAGTTGCTAGTCAACAAGCAAGCTTTTTAGTCGATGCTATGGCTGCTAGGCTAAATGGCCGATCACAACCGATGTTTACTTTTAATGACAAAGGTTCACTTGTGTCTTTAAGTCGTAATAAAGCGGTTGGAGAATTACTGGGGGATGTCAGTGTCCAAGGATATATTGCTAAAACGATGTATGTATCTTTATACCGTTTACATCAAGCAACAATTCACGGATACACTCAAGCTGGACTACTCACAATGAAAGATTTACTTACAAGACGAGTACGACCAAAAATTAAGCTGTATTGAGTTGAATTTTTTAAGTTCATCCCTATTTAGATAAAAACGCATTAGAAAAAGTGTTAAAGATTGAGATTTTGTAGTCTACAAAATTTATTTTTCACTTTATGATGTACGCTTTAATTGATTGAATGGATCAAAAACATGACTGCAATTGCAAATAACCACGTGGTTTCATTCCACTATAAATTAACAAACGCTGAGGGTGAAACACTTGATCAATCTCAAGGTGAACCACTTGCCTATTTGCATGGCGCAGGCAACATCATTCCTGGTTTAGAAAATGCATTAACTGGTAAGACTGTTGGTGATAAATTCACTGTTAACGTACCAGCTGCTGAAGGTTATGGCGAATACAACCCAGACCTAGTACAAGAAGTTCCTGCTCAAATGTTCCAAGGCGTTGATAACATTCAACCAGGTATGCAATTCCAAGCTCAAACAGATGACGGCGTTCAAATCGTTACTGTTAAAGCGGTTGAAGGTGACAACGTTATTGTTGATGCAAACTTCCCACTTGCTGGTCAAGATTTAACGTTTGAAGTTGAAATCGTAGAAATCCGTGAAGCTTCTCAAGAAGAATTAGATCACGGTCACGTACACGGTGCGGGTGGTCACCACCACTAAGTCTTCTTTTAGAAGATAATAAAAGGCAAAGCTTCGGCTTTGCTTTTTTTATGTCTTTAATTTATATAATATTCATAGAGTTAATTTATTTTTAGGGACTTGCATGTCAAATGCTTATCAGCTCATTTGGTTTCGCCAAGATTTGCGTATACATGATCATGCAGCTTTATGGCACGCCAGCCAGCAAGGACCTTCACTCGGTTTAGTCATCTTATCGCCAGAGCAATGGAAACAACACGCCGATGCTCCAATAAAAATAAGTTTTTATTTACGACAACTCAGAACGCTTCAGAAAGAGTTAGCAGCACTGCATATTCCACTAGTTATTCAAGTCATTCCCGATTGGAAAGAGATCGCAAACTTTATTTCTGATTTCAGCAAGAAATATAATATTGAAAATGTGTATGCCAATATCGAAATAGGCGTAAATGAATTAAAAAGAGATAAAACGGTACAAGACTATTTAAATCGGCATGGCAAAGAACTATTTTTATTCCATGACCGTACTATTTTTCCTTTACGTTCAATCCGTAACCAATCACAACAACCATATCAAGTATTTAGTGCATTCAAAAAAGCTTGTTATACAAAGCTCGACACAAGCGGTTTACCTCAATGTTATCCGGTCCCTAATAAACAAAATGAAGTACCACTAGATTTTTTACAGGGGAAAAAAATTGATTTAGACGAAATTGAAAAGCTATTTTGCTCATCTCTCTCAAAAGAACAGCAAGATTTATGGCCTGTTGGCGAACAATACGCATTAGAACAATTAGATCAATTTATTGAAGAATCGGTTTGTCACTATAACGTCGAGCGCGATTTTCCTCATATACAAGGTACAAGTAAGCTTTCGCCTTATTTAAATATTGGTATTTTATCTATTCGACAGTGTTTACAAGCACTCTTTCGCAATCAACATGGCAACTTTCACTTAGTCAATAAAGGCCAACAAACATGGTTAGACGAACTTCTTTGGAGAGAGTTCTACCAACATATTTTATTTGATTTTCCGCATGTTTCTAAACACATCCCGTTTAAGAAAGATACTCAGAAGATTAAATGGAATCATAATCCAGAACATTTAACCGCATGGCAAATGGGTCAAACCGGTATTCCTATTGTTGATGCTGGGATGCGACAACTTTTACAAACAGGCTGGATGCATAATCGAGTACGTATGATTACGGCCATGTTTTTATGTAAAAATCTTTTGATTGATTGGCGCATTGGTGAACAATGGTTTATGCAACATTTAATTGATGGTGACCTCGCCGCAAATAATGGCGGTTGGCAATGGTGTGCCTCAACAGGAACAGATGCCGTACCTTATTTTCGGATTTTCAACCCAATTGCTCAATCAAAGAAGTTTGATCCGGAGGGAGAATATATTCGCCAATGGGTGAAAGAATTGGCTCATTTGGACAATAAAACGATTCATGAACCCTACTCAAGCAAAACCGATCTTGGTTTAAATTATCCAAAACCCATAGTAGATTTAAAAGAAACACGCCTTAAAGCAATTGAAACTTTCAAGAATATTTAGATAACAATTGAGTCTGCTCTGTTTATTTTTGATGAAAAATTAATAACAAGGTTTGACTATACAGTGGCTTTAATCTACAAATAAACATAATAGATACCTAAAAAGGACAGAAACAACAACTACTTCGCAAATCAACACCTTTCATTATAAAAGTATAAAAAAATTAACATTACAAAAAAGGTAGCATAGGCCACATGCAACAAAAGCACCCCGGTAGAACACTCGTCTTATGGATTATCGCAGCTCATCTATTTATGGGAATGGTTGCATATGAGTGGCTGCCTGTGAGTTTTAGAGGAAGTTGGATTTTTATTCTTCTTCTTTTAATTTCAGGTGCTTTTTTAGAAGTCGGTTTGTCTTTAATTGTAGGTTTAGTCGCTTTTATTGGGGTTGCCGTATACTTTTTACTCGACTTAGGCGCACAAACACATATTGAACGTCAGTTACTTTTATTATTCATTATTCCCCTAATACCGCTCTTTCTAAGTGCTGTACGCCACAATATTGAAATTAATGTACAGAAATACCGTGATATTCAAAGCTATGACCGAAATTATCGCCGCGATATTTTCCCGCTAAGTGCTTTAAAATACTTTCAGCGTAGTTTTTTTAAATTACTTGATCACCACAATGTACAAGATTATGAAGTATTCGAAATACGAATTCTTAATCGCAGTCTGATTAAAGAAATGTTAGGCGATGATGTCTGGAAAACAACTCAAAATGAAATGATTAAAATTTTGAGCCAACATGAACCCAACGAAATTGTTTTCCAGTTTGCAGATGATGATCTGGAAAATATTTACAGTATTATGATTCGCCAGCAGAAAACAGAAGAAGACCCTGTATTCTTAAAAAAATTAAAAGAAATTACGACTTTGCGTCTTGAGGTGGAATACAAAATTGTTCCTATTCCACCTGAGGAGATGAGCTAATGTCTAATCTTCTCAATATTTGTGGAATTGTAATCGCCTCTAGCCAATATCCAGATGCCACATTACAACAGTTCTATCGACAATATTATCATTGCGAAATTAAAGCTGAGCAAATAAAAGCCGAGGTTCAAAGTCCTAGTGATCTTTCCATGTTTTTCCCTTACCAAGATACATGGTGGCCTGTCTTTACAATTGATCAGATTAGCTCTGAAAGTTTCCAAAAGTTTATCCATAACGGAATTAGACCCGGCATTATCTTGCCAGACGAAGTATTTGGTTTTCCTCACTATTTCTTGTTAAAAGAAGCAGTAAGCCAAGGTGCTATTCCTATTGTGCTTTTTAAAACTGAACAACCTCAATATTTTGCCGCAAAAGCAACTTTTTCGACCGCTATTGGTTTACGCCCAATGGCTGCTTTTGTGAGTACGGGATGGGATGAAAATTTAATTTCTCAACCAGCAGGTAGTTATATTATCCAGCTAAATTCAGCAAATTTACCATTACCCTCAAGAGAAGTCAGACAAGGCCAACATTTATTTTACTCGGCCAAGGGTTTTAACGGTCATGTTTCAGGTTATGAAATTATTATTAATCCCCCTGCCGATTTACCCCTATCTAATATTCGATATCCTCAACTCGGCATTTCTTGGAACTTTAATAATATTGATTATGAGAGTACTCCTGAACATATAAGTACGAATCTTATAGGTTATATATTTATTGTTTTAAGCATTGTTGTTGTTCCACTTGACCTGATTTTAACAACGACGTATCCGGATCTACTCGGCACATTTGGTAGCTATATTTCATGGATCTCCTTAGTGGTCGGGGCAATTTTATTATTGCTGCTCATCTCTTCTATTATTAGGAGGGTCCGTAAAAATGGCTCCAATTGATATCCTGTTTTTATTTGGCTTTTTAGGTATTTGGATTCCACAAGCATTTTGGGCATGGTTAAGCTATCAAGCGTGGAAGTATTCCAAAACGGCTGAAAAAGAGCTGCAAAACTTACCAATACCAGAAAGATGGCCAGTCTTAAGTGTTTTGATCCCTGCTTATAATGAAGGCGTTGTGATTGAGGACACTTTGCATGCCATTGCTCAACAGGACTATCCGGCAGAGTCTTATGAAGTCTTACTGATAAATGATGGCTCCAAAGACAACACCCTTGAAATCGCAGAAAACCTCGCAAAAATTTATCCTTGCATAAAAATTGTCAATGTACCCAAAGGTATGGGTGGTAAAGGTAAATCAAGAACGCTTAATAATGGTCTTCCCCATGCCAAAGGTGAGTTAATTGTTGTTTACGACGCCGATAGTACCCCTGAACCCGATTGCGTCCGATTACTTGCCCAAACCTTGTTAGCCGATAAAAAGCTAGTCGCGGTAAATGGCAAAGTCAGAACCCGTAACTGGCAAGATAGTATTTTGACTCGTTTTATTGCGATTGAATTCATCTTTTTCCAATGGATCTTTCAAGGTGGACGCTGGCAACGTTTTGAACTATCAACATTAATGGGAACAAATTATGTCATCTGGCGCGATGCTCTAGAGACTTTGGGCGGTTTTGATGAAAAATCGCTAGTCGATGATACAGAAATGAGTTTTCGAATTTTTATCGGACAAAAACGAATTAAATGGGTTCCCTATGCAATCGGTTGGCAACAGGATCCTCCTTCATTAAGCGTATTCGTTAAACAGCGCTCACGCTGGACTCAAGGTAATTTTTATGTAACACGCAAATATTTACCTGTAGCACTGAGAACCCCATTCCCAATCGGGATTGAAATTCTAAATAACATTATGTGCTATATCCTTTTTGTACCGGCTTTATTCTGGAGTCATATTACCTTAACGCTTGGCTTACTTGATATTGCAGGTATTTCAGTTCCTGGTCCATTTACACTACTGTGGGGACTCTCATTTTGTCTCTATGTAGCACAAATGTGGTTTACGCTTTCTTTAGAAAAAGTTAAACCAGAACTCTATTTTTATTCTGTCTTATCTTACGTAAGTTACTCACAAATCTTCTTATTTATTGTGTTTAAAGCCGCATTCGACATGCTAAAAAATAAAATACAGGGCAACTCCCTTCAATGGTACAAAACGGAACGTAGCAAGGAGAAAAAATAAATGAAAAAGACTTTTGATCTTTACCAAACAGCTCAAGTGCTCCTTGCCAGCACCAGTTTTTTGCTTGCCATGTCTACTCATGCTTATACATGGAAACTCGACGATATTAGTACCTCGACTAAATATACAGTCGAGCCTCACTTTTTCTATATTGGAAAAGGTGCTGAATGGCAAAACATTCAGTTTTCGAGTGACTACTCAACTGAAAATGACACAACAGTACTCGTCAAATATGACGACAAGCTCATTTATAACACTACGCTTAATGGTGATGGCCAATTCAAATTTAATATTCCTGCCAGTCAGAGTGGTTTTCACCGTTTAGATTTTATTATTCAACAATATGCAAAACCAACGACGCTTAACCAAACAAAAGAAACATTCTGTACAGAAGATATTGATCACTTAACTTATTTGAGTAATTCTCAACTCGACTTTACGCCTATTCGAAATGAGTACCGTTTAAAAGATCTACCGGACGCTTTATTTAACCCTCAGGCTAGACGACCTACACCTTTTGTCGGAATCTTAAAATATAACCGTAAAGAAATTACCGAAGCCTCTATGTTGGGCCGATTAGTAAGTTCGTGGAGTTCTGTAACGCCAATTGAATGGGTTGATTCAGGCCAAACCAATCTAAATCCTGAAACGAACTTTATTATTGAAGTGATTCGTTCGGCAAGCCCACTCAAAGGAGGAGCCTTAGTACAAATTGCTAAACCGGCTGAAGGTGTACCGACGCTATCTATTACTTATCACACTCCACAAGAGCTTACTGCTGCCATTAACGGGCTAATTAATCCAACTTATGTGCAACAGCTTGATACGGGCAGCGCTATTTTTCCAACTACAATCTCAGCACCAGCTTGGGCGCAATTTAAAAAAATTGATACGCTTGCAGATCTAGGTATTCAGGATTTTCGACTAAATCATGCCGAAAAGAATTTATTTCTTGATTTTCCGGCAGTATGGCAACCTACTGATATTCTGCAAGGACAAATCGCACTTCGTATTCAAAGTGGACTATTACAAGGTTCAAACATTACAGCATGGATTGATGGAGGACTTGCAGGAAGTATGAAAACGGCGGATCTCGCATCCGACCCTGTAAACCGACAGTTCAACATCTTTGCCAAGGAAATTTCAAATACAACCAACTTTAGCTTAAAACTTGAAAACTCGGTTATTGCCAATTCTCAATGTTTACCCAATGCTCACGGCTCACTCTGGGTTGATACCGCCAAATCAACGGTAAAACTTCCCCATAAACTTAAAAATGGTGTTGCCGCTCTTTCAATGACCTTAGCCACCAAGCCAACAATCGCAATTGATGACCAATCCGGGGCATTAAATATTGCCATTATTTTAGGACAAGTCGCTAAAAATATGCTGCTGACACAAGCACCAATGCCAGTGAACCTAGTACGCTTTTCTCCGACCTCTCCACAAGCAGTGAATGTGAGAGTGAACAAAGAGATTTATCAGCAACAAGTCTTAATGCATCAAAATATTATTTATACACCCGCAGCAGCGAATGGCTTTATCGTAAGTTATAACAATAACCGCTTCGATGTAATTACAGACTCTGAAAACGGCGCACAAACCTTTATGCATTTATGGGGAAAAATACAGCATAAAATCCCAAATAATGTGACCAAAATGCTGGTTTCTGAAAACGGCAATATTTATGTTCTTCAAAAATTAATTGTGGGTAATCAAAAAGCGCCATTAGTTCAGCAATCATCATTCTTTTTATTAGTTGTGATTATCTCTGCAATTATGATAATAGTGATCTTCTTGTGGTATTGGTTACGACGTAATAATGAAAAAACAGATACCAATTAAAATAACTGCTTTTATTATTTTAATTATATGTAGTGTAGTGGGTTATGCGGGGTTGTTCAAAAATCATGGGCAACCTCCCATTATTGAGGGTATCTTCTGGCAACCTGACAATGATACTACTCCTCCTAAAGGAAACTGGCATTACTTAGGAATAAATACTTTTGTTCCCCAATGGTCAGTCGTTGAATCTAAATCTTGGTGGAAAAACTCCAATCTTCCTCAATGGGAAAAAGCCATTGATTTACAAAAAATTAAACAGCAACCTTGGGCTAAAAATCTTATATTGGGGTTAGCAGGTGAATATAATGAACACGAAGCGCGTGCTAATGTCATTGCTTTGGGAGAAAAATCTGCACAAATTATTCAAGAACAAAATGATACTTCTTTAAAAGGCTATTATTTTCCAGTAGAAGCCGACCCAACATGGCTAAGAGTAAGTACCTTAGGACATGTTTTGGAAAAATTACCCTCTCCTATTTGGGTTAGTGTTTATAGTGGTGAAAGTGAACCTGAAAACTACGATTTATGGGTTAAAAGCTGGCTTCCTCAACAAGCAGGCGTTTTTTTCCAAGATGGTGTAGGTGTCGGAGTAAGAACTCCCGAACAAGCTAGACGCATTTTAGATCAACTTGAGCAGACACTTGGAAAAGATAAAACGGTTATTGTTTTAGAAGCATTTCGAACCAAGAAAAATGGTCAATTTCGTGCAGCCTATCCTTGGGAAATTATTTCTCAAATTAAGGCGTATGAAGGGAAAAAAATTTATATTTTTGATGGCCCCCACTATATGGGCCGATGGTCCGTTTATATTGTCGGTCTATGGTATCGACTCGTTTATGGCAGCACACCCGCCACCATAAACGAACCAGAAAACTCAAAATAAATGATCTCTAGTTATAAGTTCTGGCAATTTCATCTAATATTCGCTGGGCAGCACGTCCATCACCAAACGGATTTTCAACATGAGCCATTTTTTGGTAATGCTGTGAATCCGTTAAAAGTTTCTCAGCCTCTTCAATAATTTTCTGCTGATTTGTTCCAACCAATACCCCTGCTCCCACCTCTACCACTTCCGGGCGTTCAGTCGTGTCTCTTAAAATTAAGACAGGCTTATTAAATGATGGGCTTTCTTCTTGTAAACCACCAGAGTCCGTTAAAATAAAGGTGGAGCGGTCGATAATGGCCAATAAACTCGGATAATCGAGTGGCTTCACAAGATGAATTTGAGCATGATTTTTAAACTTATCGTGCACTACATTATGTACAGCAGGATTTAAATGTACAGGCCAAATAAAATGTAAAACAGGATGATGTTTTGCTAAATACTCAACAGCATTACAAATATTCTGAATTCCTTCGCCAAAATTCTCACGGCGGTGAGCAGTTATAAGTACAACTTTATCATTTTGTTTTAATTCAATTCCGTAAGGCTTAAGTTGATTTTTCAAACCCGTCTTTTCAGCTATGAGTTTCCTTCCTAAATACACAGCATCGACTACCGTATTCCCTGTCACTGTAATCAATGAAGGTGGAATCTGCTCATTTAACAAGTTACGCTTTGATTGTTCTGTAGGGGCAAAATGCCATTTGGTAATACGAGAAACTAACTGGCGGTTACCTTCTTCAGGAAATGGATGATCTAAATCATAAGAACGTAAACCCGCTTCGACATGGGCAACAGGAATCTTCATTGAAAATGCAACTAGCCCAGCAGCTAACACGGTTGTAGTATCACCTTGAATAACAATTGCATCTCTTTTTTGACCATCTGTGTAGATATTTTCAAGTTGCGTTAAGCCATGAATTAAAAGCTGATTCAAGCTTTGTCCAGCATTCATAATTTTAAGACGATGATCAATTTCAACCCCAAAGAAATCTATCGCATCTCGAACTAATTCATCATGTTGTCCTGTAAAAATAACTTCTACCTGAAATCGTGCATCTTGTTTTGCTAATAAAATTACCGGAGCCAACTTTATGAGCTCTGGACGAGTACCAAATACAATTGAAATAAAAATTTTCTTCATTATTAGAAATCCTTATAAAAAACAAGTTCTACACGAGTATTGTTGTAATGATCTTTTGTATTAACCGGTACGTCTTTAAAATAATTACCATATAGACGTTCAACCCGTAGTTTTATCGGTTGATAATTAAAAGGCTGCCATGAAATGCCTGGGCCATATTCAAATAAATTATTGTAATATTCATCTTCGCTATCCGCTAAGCCATGCAATTTCACATAAGCCTGCACAGTCCCACTCTCACCCTTATAGAGATTTAAACCTGTGCGTAAGCGTAAGTCCCCAATAACGTTATAGTCCTCTCTCGAATAAGTCGCGACATTGCCATATAAGTCAGTAAAATAATTATCTAAACAAAGTGAATGATCGCAGTTTGATTGTGAATACCATTCTTGATAACCCGTTACACCGCCTACAACACTCTCACGAAATCGCTTTCTATTTCTATCAATCAAGTCATAACTTCCACCAACTTCGACATAGGCTCGCACAGGAATGGAAGTCCACGGTTGATAATTTGCCCCCACCCCTAAAGTGGCTGCATTTTCATCAATAATTTCAGGTCGGACCCCACCTTGTGATTGAGTATCGCGGTTTAAATTAAGAAAGCCATATACTTGGGCTCGCCCGTTATCGATGTTTTTGCCATACCTCATTTTTAAAGGAAAAATAACATCGTCATAACGTGACTCATAAGAAGGTGCAAAATAAATATCTCTAAAATATGGTTTAACTTCTCCCCCACTTAAATTTTTAACTGCCTGAGTTGCTTTAGCAGCAATTTCAGGGTCTGAAGAGGAACTTAACTCTTTAAATAAAACCAATGCTTCACGATCTTTTTTCTGCTGATTCAGCAAATAAGCTTCTTGTAATTTTAAGGTGTCATCTTGAGGAGCTAAATTTCTTGCTTGCCTTAAGCTTTGTAAAGCTTCTTTCCTTTTTTCAAGCCGAATCTGTAAATAAGTAAGACTTTTCCAGACTTTAATATCGGTTGGTGTCAGTTTACTAAGCTCAACTAATATTTTTTCTGCTTCTTGCGGTTGAGACTGTTCAATTTTATAAAATCTATCCCATTTATCATAAATAGGGTTACCGGGCTTATATGCAGGGTCGACTTGCTCTTGTGCATAAACTGAGCTTATACCGGTCATTCCCAAAGAAGAGATCACTGCTCCCATCAGTAATATTGAATGTGTTATAGAGTTTATTGTTTTGATATTTTTCATTTTCACCTCTACAGTAAATTAGACTTATTAGGGAGGGCAAGTCTCTGGAATGATCAATAAATATTATAATTAAAAATAATAAGTTACATCGTTAAGTTAGGTTAAGGATGTTTTAAAATAATTGTTTAATCTCCATTTTTATTATTGATCTATTCTGTCTTATCCCTAAATTTCCTATAATAATGACATATTTTTTGACCAATAAATTGTAAAATTTCATAGCATTTATAAAACATTAATAAGGAAAAACACATGGCTTTTCCACATCATACAGAGCATCATGCCATTCAGCGCTCAGGTTGGCTAAGAGCCTCAGTATTAGGCGCTAATGATGGCATTATTTCAGTGACTAGCTTAATTATGGGGATGGCTGCAAGTGGGGCAAGCTCACATACTCTATTTATCACTTGTATTGCCGGGCTCATTTCAGGCGCAACCTCAATGGCTGCCGGAGAATATATTTCGGTTAAATCTCAAGAAGATATTGAAAAATCAGATTTAGCTATTGAGGCAAAAGAATTAAAAAAATACCCTCAAAAAGAATTGGATGAATTAACTCAAATCTATATTTCTAGGGGACTTTCAAAAGAACTAGCAAAGGAGGTGGCTATTCAGCTTACGACTCATGATGCTTTGGGTGCACATGCCCGAGATGAAATCGGTATTCATGAAAATACGGCGGCAAAACCAATTCAAGCAGCACTCTCCTCAGCAGCATCATTTTCATTTGGGGCATTTTTCCCTATGCTTGCCATTTTGTTTAGCCCAGAGCATTTAATTATGCCAAGTGTGCTTATTACAGGTATCGCGGCATTAGCAATTTTAGGTGCCCTTTCGAGTTATTTTGCAGGTACGTCTAAAATCAAAGGTAGTTTACGTATTACCTTATGGGGTATTTTAGCGATGGCTTTTTCAAGCTGGATTGGTTCCTTATTTAATGTCACTCCTTTATAAGAGAGTTTTTTAAATAAGACTCTTAATATTTAAAAATTAAATAGCCAATATTATTTGCTCTTCATTCTATTTTCACGTTATGGTGAAGAGAAAGAATTGAGGTGAATAAAATGAGCCTATTACAACAACTTGCAATCAAACATCCAATTTTTCTGGCTCCAATGGCGGGCGTCTCTACTCCTGAATTAGCAGCCGAGGTTTCAAATCAAGGAGGCCTTGGATCATTAGGCTTAGGAGCAAACACACCGCAAAGTGCACGTGAACAAATTTTAAAAACTCAAGCGCTCACGGAAAACCCATTTCAAGTTAATTTTTTCTGTCATCAATCGACTGAGCTTAATGTAGAAAAAGCAAAACAATGGCTTGAGTACCTACGTCCTCATTTTGAAAAATTCGATGCTCAACCGCCCCAAGAACTGCACTGTATCTATCCAAGTTTTTTAGACAATGATGATTTTTTAAATATTGTTTTAGAAACTAAGCCAAAAGCAGTAAGTTTTCACTTTGGTATTCCGCATCCGCATCAAATTAAAGCTTTAAAAGAGGCTGGTATTTTGACTATGGTTTCGGCAACTAATTTGATCGAAGCTCAAGCTATTGAGGCAGCGGGCATCGATATTATTATTGCCCAAGGGATTGAGGCAGGCGGACATAGAGGGATTTTCAACCAGACTTTTGATGGGGCAATTAAAACTAGTGACTTGGTTCAACTGATTGTGCAGCACTGCACACTTCCGGTTGTAGCCGCAGGTGGCATAATGACTGGTTTACAAGCCAAACATATGTTGGGCTTAGGCGCAGCCGCAGTCCAATTAGGGACAGCATTTGTTCAATGCCAAACTTCAAATGCTTCTGCCGAATATCGCAAAGCCCTATTTAGTAAACCTGTAACACAGATTAGTGCTAGTCTTTCTGGGCGCCCTGCTCGGGGGATACTCAACCATTGGCATACAAAAATTGATTCACCTACCCGCCCTGTACAACCTGAATATCCTTATACCTATGATTTAGCAAAGCAACTAAATGCTCTTGCAAGCAAACACCAAGATTACGGTTTTGGTGCTTTTTGGGCAGGAAGTAACGTTGCACAAATACGTGAACTTGAAGCACCTGATCTGGTTAATCAACTGGTCGTTGAAATGCTAGACAGTGAATAGATAAAAATTCCAAGCAACCAGTCTCTATACTGGTTGCTTTATTTTAGTGAGTATCTAATAAATTAACCTGTTCAACCTGAACATCGCTCATCAAATTACCTTCAGCAAGCAATTGATTAAAATAGCTCTCAACAACTAAAGCTTGTTCAGCAGTCGTTTCAACTTTATACATATTTTGTCGAAACTCATTACTTGAGCGTAAACCTTTGGTGTACCAAGCAATATGCTTACGGGCAATACGACAACCGGAGTATTCACCATAAAACTGATATAACTCAGACAAATGCCCTAAAAGCACTTCTTTAACTTCTTCAATATCCGGAGCAGCAAGGTGTTCACCAGTTTTTAAGTAATGGGCAATTTCACGAAAAATCCACGGTCGACCTTGTGCAGCCCGCCCAATCATAATTGCATCCGCCCCAGTATAGTCCAGTACATATTTTGCTTTCTCAGGACTATCAATATCACCATTAGCAATCACAGGAATATGGATTAATTCTTTAACATGCTTAATCAATTCATAACGGGCGGTATTTAAATACATATCTTCACGCGTACGGCCGTGTAGTGCTAATGCAGCGATGCCAGCCTCTTCGGCACGCTTAGCCACCCGTAGAATATTCTCTTGGCCATTTAAAAATCCCAAACGGGTTTTTAAAGTTACCGGAACATCAACTGCTGCAACGACTGCATCTAATATTCGAGCTACCAAATCTTCATCTTGTAATAATGCTGAACCCGCTAATTTATTACATACTTTCTTTGCAGGACATCCCATATTGATATCAACAATTTGCGCGCCATTTGCGACTTGGTAACGAGCCGCTTCAGCCAACTGTTCTGGATCGGAACCAGCAATCTGTGCAGAAATTGGAGCTAACTCTCCATCAAAATTAGCACGATAAAGACTTTTTTTAGTCATACGTAAAGTCTTGTCAGCAGTCATCATTTCACTGACTGCATGACCCGCACCGAAATACTTGCACAGCGTTCTAAATGGACGGTCAGTTACACCGGCCATAGGAGCAACAATTAAATTATTTGACAGTTGATAGGGACCAATATACATATATATTCATACAATTGATGATCGGCATAGTATACTTCATCCGCTTGATCAGCTCATCTTTTTATGTAGGTGTCCTCCTCTCCATGAACAAACCGTTGTCTTCCCGTTTTTTATTTAAATCATTCGGTATGGTTGCCGTATGCATGAGTTTAGCTGCTTGTGGAGATAAAGCCTGGTGGTCAAATAATGATGAGCCTGAATTAGAAAGCCAGCAAATCAAACGTCTCATTCCATCTCGTGTGCATGACCGAGAGTCATGGGCTAAAGATATTGATGACATTATGAAAGACTTAGACATTCCTAAAACCAAACAAAATGTCTGTAGTATTGTGGCGGTCGTTGATCAAGAATCCAATTTTGTTGCCAATCCTCAAGTGCCAGGATTAGGACAAAAAGCGGTTGAGGAAGTCAGTACACGTTTAAATGAAAAATTTGAAGATAAGCTTGGCAAAACCATTGGTGGAACAATTGCAGGTTACTTTGAAGAAGTACTAAGAACCCAACCCTCTCCTGACAATAACTATATGAGTCAGATGCGTAAAGTTAAAACCGAGAAAGACCTTGATTTACTTTACCGAGAAATTTTCGACTTTATGGCCAAACACTATCATGTAAGTGCTTTAACTGGCGCAGCTAAATTAGTTGGACAAGATATTGGCGAAAAAATGAATCCGATCACTACATTGGGTTCAATGCAAGTTCATATTAACTATGCCAAAGCAAACAAACGCTCGAGTATGAATACTGCTGCACTACGTGATGACTTATATACCGAGTATGGCGGCCTATATTATGGAATTCACCGTTTAATGGTTTATCCGGCAGATTATGATAAAGCCATTTATCGTTTTGCAGATTACAACTCTGGTATGTACTCTAGTCGTAATGCAGCTTTTCAAAAAATGCTAAAAGAACTCACCGACAAGGATATAAGTCTTGATGGCGATCTACTCCTTTACACAAAAGATGGTGATCCACGCGCAACTCAAAGCGAGTCAGAAAAAGAACTAATTACCGTATTTGCTAGTAATAATGTTTTAGTTACACCAAGACAGATTCGTGATGATCTAAAATTAGAAAAAGAAAAAAAGTTTGAGAGTACTCAAACTTATATTGCACTGACTAAACTTTATAAATCAAAAACTGGCAAAGAGCCGCTCTATGCAATTATGCCGCAAGTGGTGATTTCTGGGCCTAAACTAAGTCGTGACTATAATACTAACTGGTATGCAACCCGCGTAAACGGACGATATGAAACATGTATGCAACGAGCGAAACGAATAAGACTATAAAAAATCTCGCCCTGTTCGATTTTGATGGAACCTTGTGTAGTAAAGACAGTTTTACAGGGTTCATCTTTTATGCGTTGTCTAAACGTCATATTGTGAAGCAAGGCTTGAAAATCCTGCCATGGATTCAAGCCTATTATCTTAACTTTTATCCAGCCCATGCTATGCGTGCCAAGCTATTTCGTAGCATGTTCAGAGATACTCCTGCAATTGAATTGCAAAGACTAGGCGAAGAATACGCACAAGAACTCGTCTCTGCACTTTCACCTGAAATTTTTGCACAATTACAGCAACACCAGCTATTAGGTGATCAGGTGGTATTAGTTTCTGCTTCCATTGATATCTATCTTGCTCCACTTTGCAAATTACTAGGTATCGAATTAATTTGTACAGAGACTCAAATTAAAAATGGCATGATGACAGGTTACTACTCAACTCCGGATTGTAGTAGTGAGCAAAAGAAGTTAAGAATACGTGAGCAATATTCTCTAAAGCACTATCAGCGAATCTATGCGTATGGAAATAGCTCAGAAGATTTAGACATGCTTAGTCTTGCTACACATCCTTTTATGGTCGGTGAAGATCGAATCTTGCCCTCATTAACCCCACAAAAAAAGCTCGCATGATGCGAGCTTTTTTAATTTAGAACAACTTAGTAAATTGCCATATGATCGCGATGAATCATTTCTAATGAACGGGCTTCACCAAGTACTTGGTAAACTTTGTCTGAAGAAAGACCTTTAATAATTTCAGCAGAACGAGAGCTAAAATTCACTCGCCCAACCGCAACACGTTTACCTTGTTTATCGACACATTCAACCACATCACCACGATCAAAATGTCCTTCAACAGTTTTTACCCCAACAGGCAATAAACTGCGATGTTTCAATTTAATCGCTTCAACTGCGCCATCATCAATTACAAGACGACCCGCTGTTTGTAAATGTGCAGCAAGCCATTGCTGATGCGCTGTCATACGGTCTTTATCAGTCGTAAACAACGTACCTAACATCTCACCAGCCATCACTCGTGACAACACATTGTCGCTTTCACCACTAGCGATCAATGTCGGGCAACCTGACTTGGCAGCTAAACGTGCAGCACGAACTTTAGTGACCATGCCACCACGTCCGAGTACACCGCCACCACCAGCCATTTCAAATAAAACATCATCCATGGCACGCACAGTTGATAATAACTTTGCATCAGGATTATGACGTGGGTCTGAATCAAACATACCTTGCTGATCTGTTAAAATAATTAATAAATCAGCATGTACTTGACCAGCAACCATAGCTGCTAGTGTATCGTTATCACCAAAACGAATCTCATCGGTAGATACAGTATCGTTTTCATTAATGACCGGAATAACACGCCAATCAATCAAGTTCTGCAATGCATCACATGAATTTAAGTAACGACGGCGGTCTGCCAAATCATCATGTGTTAACAACACCTGAGCAGTTCGGATACTATGATTTTCAAGCACACTAGACCAAGTATGAATTAGGCCCATCTGCCCAATTGCGGCGCATGCTTGAAGACTGGGTAGATCGGTGGGTCGACTCGCAAGCTTCATACGAACCATACCTTCTGCCACAGCTCCTGAAGACACTAAAATAATTTCGTGTCCAGCATTGTGTAAACTGTTTCGCCCAATGCGAAATAGCGTCCAGATCTAGACCCTGCCCATTTGCCGTGAGTAAAGATGATCCGATTTTAACAACGATTCGTTTACACTCACTGAGCTTACGTTGCCCATCGACCACTTCTATCATGTTTTCCTCGGTTTTTTAGTCACGAACGTAGATGCTTTCTACATCACCATCGTCTTCATCGTCATCGAAGTCATCATCATCGTCCATCATGCTTTCAAGGCGTTGTGCCTTACGCATAGCACGGTATGCTTCCTTCGCTGCAATGGTCTGTTCACGTGTTTCAGCTTCAAGCTGTTCACGGAATGCTCTTACTTCTGCTGCGTACTCAGGATCTTCAACTTCACGTTCACGTTGTTGTTCAATCTGATCCATGAGGTAATAAACAACTTCTTTGGTTCCTTCTTCGAGTAAACCCGAGGTCTTAAAGACAGGACCTGTCCATTGCAACTCATCTAGAATATGCTGACACCATTCTTCACGGCTTTCTTCAGCAATCTGATCAAGTTTATTGAGTACTAATACAATTGGTAACTTCGCCAAAGTAGGAGAAAACTTGGCAAGTTCATTCATAATTGCTTTAGCATTATGGGCCGGGTCTGAACCATCAATTGGTTGTACATCAATAATGTGCAAAAGAATACGTGTACGTGCTAAATGCTTAAGGAAACGAATACCTAAACCTGCACCTTCTGCTGCACCCTCAATAAGTCCCGGAATATCTGCCATCACAAACGAGCGGTGACGGTCAGCATCTACTACACCTAGGTTAGGAACCATAGTGGTAAATGGATAATCTGCTACTTTTGGTTTCGCGGCACTTACTGCACGAATAAATGTTGATTTACCAGCATTTGGCATACCTAATAAGCCAACATCTGCCAATACTTTCAACTCAAGGCGAATTTCACGGAACTCACCTTTTGTACCTGTCGTACATTTACGTGGAGCACGGTTGGTTGATGATTTAAAGTGAGTATTTCCTAAACCACCTTCACCACCGCTTGCAACCATTACTCTTTGGCCGTCTTCTACCAGATCGCCAATAATATCGCCTGAATCTGTATCAACAATTGTTGTACCAACGGGTACTTTTAAAACCACATCTTCACCACCACGTCCGGTACAGTTAGCACCTGCACCGTTTTTACCACGCTCAGCGCGGAATTTACGGGTGTAACGGTAATCGACTAGGGTACTTGTATCATCATCTGCTTGAATATAGATACTTCCACCACGTCCGCCATCACCACCATCTGGGCCACCAAATGGTACAAATTTTTCACGGCGAAAACTGGCTACGCCATTGCCACCGTCGCCAGCCTCTACGGTAATGACTGCTTCATCAACAAAGCGCATTTGCCAATCCTCTAAAAACTCTAAAACCGCCTATTCTGCCATATTTTCAGAAAATTCTCGAATAGAAAATCGAGAGAATTCTACTTTCCTGCTACTTATTTTATTTCTTTTTATCAGGATATAAACCTACAGCAAGCCATGGTCTATTTTTATTGATTAATTACCTAAGGATGAACATTACGTAAAGGTAAATCCATCTTCATGTCCAAATTAGCTTTAGTGTGCTGAACAGAGTTATACATAATGGCATTAAAGCTTGAAATATTCCCCATTTCCATTGCATCGTTAACGTTCAAACTTGGATTAAACTGATGTTTAATTGGCAAATTTATAGATTCGTCAAACTCAAAATAAACCGGACCATTAAAAGCAATTTTAACCGGAATGGTATAACTACGTTTTAACTGAAATGGAATATCAAGTTTAATCGGGATATTTAATTTTAATGGAAACCTTGGTAATAACTTATTTTTGTAAATTAAATCAGTGGTTGTTTCTAAAGGCATCACCTGATCGACTTTTAATGTTGTCGCATAATCAACACTTACCGTAATTGGAGTCTCTACCTCAAACTCTAAATCAGCCAAGTATCTTCCTTTTAATGGAACTGAAATCTGACGGTCAATATCAATAGATGTATCTAATTTACCTATCGATTGGACCTGCAAATTATTACCAACATGTATTTTAGTTTCTAATGATTCTGGTAGACGAATATCCGACTCATGTGCTGAAACTACAACTGAAGCCTGTATGTTTAAATAGAACCAAAATAAGATTGCCGTGAGTATCATAATCAGAAAGAAACTGATTAATATACTTTTTAATGAGCCAAACATAAGCCATTCACCTATTTTGTCTGGTTCTGAACAGGTGAAGAGTTATCTTCGCCAGATTTAACGCGATTCAGGCTCATGCTCGATAGTGGTATTTTTAACTCACCATGCTCGATTTTAACTGGCAAGGTATTTTTTACATCTACCGACGCATTTAAAGCTGTTTTCACAGGGACATTCAAACTTCCCTGAATGGGAATATTTGTTTTTAATTGAGCATTTAATGGAATATGAAGATTTTCTTTTAAGACCGTTTTTACTGGCGCATCAAACTTCAAATGAACTTTTTGATCGAGTGGAACTTGTATATCAATAGGTACATCCAACTGTAAAGGAATATTACCTTTTAATGGCAAAGTAATATCTTTACCAAGTACTCTCACCTGAACTTTCGTGTCAATTGGCAAACTTTGGTCAACTTTTAAAGTTTCTTTAACTGGAATAACTGTACTAATCGGCACCATATTATCGAAATAGACACGTGGTGTTAAAGTCTGTGTCAAAGGAATATTTAACTTCTCATTAATAGGAATATTAGCATTCACTCGCCCTTTAACATCGACATTTAAAGCATCTTTTACTTTAACTTGTACCTGTAATGGTTCTTGTAAATCGATCGCTACTGCTTGGTTTTTCAAAGGAATATAAATATTAAAATGTTTAAACACCCAAATGGCGATAAGTACACCACATATATTCGCGATGATAATAAAAAAGAAGACGATCAATAATCTTTTAAACTGCTGCAATTCCAATCCCTTACTATTTCTTTTTGTTCCTTAAACCGTATTCTCATTGATTTCTAAAAAATAATCAGCATATATTTTGTACGGTTGTAAAAAAACCCAGTCTAAACTGGGTCTTTTTGTCACATTCTTTTATCTAACGTTAAAACAGATTAAGCATTAGTTTCTGCAGGAATTTTTTTATAGCTTACGCCACACATTTGCTCAGCAATACGTAATACTTGGCAGCTATAACCTACTTCGTTATCGTACCAAACATATGCAGTTAAGCGGTTACCAGAAGTAATCGTTGCTTGAGCATCATATACACCAGCAGTACGAGAACCGATAAAGTCGCTTGATACCACTTCTGTAGAGTTGGTATAACCGATTTGGCCTTGAAGGTTAGAGTTGATTGAAATTTGACGAATGTATTCGTTCACTTCTTCACGATCAACTTCTTTATCAAGCGTTAAGTTTAAAATCGCAAGAGATACGTTTGGTGTTGGAACACGTACAGAGTTACCAGTTAACTTACCTTTTAACGCAGGCAATGCTTTAGCAACAGCTTTAGCAGCACCAGTTTCAGTAATAACCATGTTCAATGTAGCAGCACGACCACGACGATCAGCTTTGTGGTAGTTATCGATCAAGTTTTGGTCATTTGTAAATGAGTGAACTGTCTCAACGTGACCATTAAGAACTTTATATTTGTCATCCAATACTTTAAGAATTGGAGTGATCGCATTTGTTGTACAACTTGCAGCAGAGATGATTTTGTCTTCATCTAAAATGTCAGAGTTGTTTACACCAAATACAACGTTTTTCATTTCGCCTTTACTTGGTGCAGTTAATACAACACGTGCAACACCTGGGCATTTCAAGTGTTGACTTAGGCCTTCAGCATCACGCCATTTACCAGTGTTGTCGATTAAAAGCGCGTTTTCAATACCGTATTGAGTATAGTCTACTTCGCTTGGGCTAGACGCATAGATCACTTTGATGAAGTTACCGTTAGCGATAATTGCTTCGTTTTCTTCATCAACAGAAATTGTACCTGCAAAAGTACCGTGAATAGAGTCACGACGAAGTAAAGAAGCACGTTTAGCCAAGTCACCGTCAGAAGACTTACGAACAACAATCGCTTTAAGGCTTAAACCACGACCTAAACCTGATTGGCTAATGATTAAACGAGCCAAGATACGGCCAATACGACCAAAACCGTAAAGAACTACATCTTTAGGTTGTTCAGAAGTTGCGCTACCTTTAATTGACTCAACAGCTTGAGCAACAAAAGCGTCAACATCACCGCCTTTTTCTTTATATTCAACTGCAAGTTTACCGATATCAACTTCTGCAGAACCGATATTTTCAACTTTTGCTAAAGCTTCTAAAATTGGGAAAGTATTTACTACAGAAAGCTCAACATCTACAACACGTGTACGACGGTGAGTTTTCAAAATTTGGATAACAGAACGGTTAATTAAAGAGCGACCGTAAACAGATACGACAATATTTTTTTCACGGTATAATTGACCGATTAATGCAATCATACGTTCCGCGATTTCTTCACGGTTTTTCCAACGGCCTTGGTGTTCAGCGTGCAGGGCGATGATAGTGTCTTTGCTCACAGATACGTCCTCTAATTAATTATATCTAGGCGTGATTTTTAAAACCCCGTAATTGTAATGGAATTATTGGCAAGAATGAATCAAAAGCTGACGTTAGTGGCTAGATTTTCCTAAAATTCATCATAAATTCATAAAATACCTATAATTATTTTTTATTATCTTATTGTTTAAAGCCGCTAAATTTTTGCTTTTTCTTACTTTTTAGATTTTGATGCTCTAATCGTGAGCATCATTTTTTAATCTTTTTTGATATTTTTCGATATTTAATTGCAAATTTTTGGCTTTTTGCTGCTGTTGGTAAAGATGAAAAGCCCCTTCTAAAACCAATACGAAAACGGCACACCAAATTGGAAGATAAGTAAACCATTCTTCTTTACCAATGCTTTCCCCTAGCACTAAAGATGCTAAAGCAAGTAACACCGGTTCAAGATATCCAAGCAGACCAAACACAACCAAAGGTAAATAACGGCTTGCCAATATATAACATCCCAAGCCTATAGCACTAAGCACACCTAAACCCGCAATAACCAACCCGAGTGTCGGCTGATCGAGGAACTTACTATATGGCAATAACCCTGTATGTGTCAGATAGATTGCAACTGGCATAATAATCAGAAGGTCCCACCAAAAGCCCCCTAAATTATCCGTTTTAATTTTCTTACGTAACAAGAAATAAGTGGAATAACCTATAGCCACTAAAGCAGTTTCCCAAGCAATACTTCCTAGTCGAAAAATCTCATGCCCTACGCCAATAATTGCAAGGACAATAGCGACCCACTGAAATTTCGATATTTTCTCTCCATATAAGACACTACCCGCTAAAACCAAAACAAGCGGTAACAGGAAATATCCCAAAGAAACTTGCAAACCACGTCCATGCATAGGTCCCCATAAAAACAGCCATAACTGCACCGAAGTCAAAACGGATGTTGTAATGAGTAATAGAAGTAAAGAAGGTTTCGCTAAAATACGTTGATATATATTTTTAATATGGCTTAAATCACCACTCCACCACATAAATAAAGTTAAAAATGGCAAAGTCGCAATAATACGCCATCCGAAAGTCTGTTCACTATCAAGCTGGCCGAGTAATTGAGTATAAAAATAAAGAACACCAAAAGTTAATGATGCCATGACAGACAAAATCACGCCCTTTAACATCACTAACCTCTTTATACTTTAAGAAAAATAAAGCGATACAATACTTGATTTATCCACTATAAAAAAGAAAAAACCATGCGAAAACATGGTTTTTTCTTAAGCAGTATATATTTATTCTTTATGCTCGGTATGAATAATATCTCGAATATCAAATCCTAATGTTTTTGCATAATTTAGATATTCATCAACCACTTCTTTGTGTGGATGTGGCGTTCTAGATAAAACCCAAAGATATTTTCGGGAAGGTTCGCCTACCAAAACCGTTTGGTAATCTTCATCGAGCTTTAAAATCCAGTAGTCTCCACGAATTATCGGAATCCATCTTACAGCTTCTGGTAAAAAGCTTACCTTTAATTTCGTGTTATACGGCGGATTTACTACAAAAGCCTCACCGATAGATTGCTGTAATTGCTTTTGATTATCGTAGCAGCGGTTATCTACAACTATGTTTCCATTTTCATTTAAGGTATAGGTTGCAGATACATTGTAAGCACATTTTTTTTGGAAAAAAGCAGGTTTACGCGCGACTTCATACCACACACCTAAATAACGGTCTAATTCAACCTTATCGACTGTAGGTAGAGGCTTCTGCTGGGCATAGGCATATGTTCCGACAGCTAAGCCAGTCAGAACAATACCGCCCAATGCAATTTTTGCCAAGCGCCAACTGGCTTGCGGAACATTATTTCGAAATGCCATTGTTGCCCTCAACTCTTTGTTGTGAATACAAAATAACTTAAATATCTACAGTAGCTTGTTTTTTAAACAAATCATGTAGTGTTATGTATCCATTTATTGCAACATTTGCGCTTTTAAACGAACAATTTCATCACGAATACGCGCCGCTTGCTCGAATTGTAAATCCTTCGACGCCTTTAACATTTCTTTCTCTAGCTTAGTAATGTGCTTACTAAACAATTTAGGGTCAGAAAGAATATGTCGTTCATCTGCGCTAAGTGCTTGCGCCTGCTCTAGTACTTTCTCATCAATCTGATCATCAGAAAGTACTTCACCCGTATCAATTTCTTTCACAGCCTGACGAACTGCACTACGTGGTGTAATACCATGCTGCTCATTAAACTCGATTTGTTTTGCACGTCGGCGCTCTGTCTCATCAATTGCCTTTCGCATAGAATCAGTGATTGTATCAGCATATAAAATTGCTTTACCTTTCACATTTCGCGCAGCACGACCAATCGTCTGAATAAGCGAACGCTCAGAACGTAAGAAACCTTCTTTATCTGCATCTAAAATAGCAACTAAAGAAACTTCCGGCATATCTAGGCCTTCTCGCAGCAAGTTAATACCCACTAGTACATCAAATACGCCTGTACGTAATTCATGAATAATTTTGACACGTTCAACTGTATCAATATCCGAGTGCAGATAAGCAACCTTAACGCCATATTCTTTTAAATAAGAAGTTAAATCTTCCGCCATACGCTTGGTTAAAGTCGTTACCAATACACGCTCATTTAAGTTTTTACGAATGTTAATCTCAGACAAAACATCATCGACTTGGGTAAGTACAGGACGAACTTCAATTTCAGGATCAATCAAGCCTGTTGGTCGAACAACCTGCTCAACCACTTGTTCTGATTTTTCCAGTTCATATCTAGCTGGTGTGGCACTCACAAAAATAGTAGTCGGAACAATACGCTCCCACTCTTCAAATTTCATTGGACGGTTATCAAGCGCACTTGGTAAACGGAAACCGTAATTCACCAAGTTTTCTTTACGCGAACGGTCACCTTTATACATTGCGCCAATTTGAGGAACCGTTACATGCGACTCATCGATAATAAGTAAGGCATCTTCAGGTACATAGTCAAATAAAGTCGGTGGTGCTTCACCTGCCGGTCGTCCCGATAAATGACGTGAGTAGTTTTCGATACCATTGGTGTACCCTAACTGCTGCATCATTTCCAAATCATAACGCGTACGTTGCTCGATACGCTGCGCTTCGAGTAACTTGTCATGTTCACGGAAGAACTTAAGCTGGTCTTGCAATTCATCCTTAATGGTATCGATAGCACGTGTTAGGTTGTCTTTTGGCGTCACATAATGGCTTTTCGGGTAAATCGTGACACGTGGTACTTTGCGGACCATTTTACCGGTAAGCGGATCAAACCATCGAATTGAGTCTACTTCGTCATCAAAGAGTTCAATACGAATCGCATGTTGGTCTGATTCTGCCGGGAAAATATCAATAATTTCACCACGGATACGATACGTACCACGTAAGAATTCAAGCTCATTACGCGTATATTGCATTTCAACCAAACGGCGAATAATTTCGTCTCGACTTACTCGGTCACCTTGGACCACATGCAATAACATTTGCATATAAGCATTTGGGTCACCCAAACCATAAATGGCCGAAACAGAAGCAACAATAATTGCATCACGACGTTCTAACAAAGCACGCGTTGCCGATAATCGCATCTGATCAATATGGTCATTAATTGCCGCGTCTTTTTCAATAAATGTATCTGATGACGGAACATAGGCCTCGGGTTGATAGTAGTCGTAATAACTTACGAAATACTCAACTGCATTGTTTGGGAAGAAGGCTTTAAACTCACCATAGAGCTGGGCTGCCAAGGTCTTATTATGCGCCATCACAATCGTCGGGCGCTGAGTTTGGGCAATCACATTTGCCATGGTATAGGTCTTACCTGAACCGGTCACACCTAGCAGTAACTGATTACGAAAACCCTTTTCGATACCATTCACCAGCTTTTCAATTGCCTGTGGCTGATCACCCGCTGGCTGGTAATGAGTGACCAAATCGAAAGGTTGATTTTCGTTCACAGTTCTCTCTCTTTATAAAAAATTTGAATTTATCGTCTAGCAAATTAATGGGGATTTTTTCCCTAATTTAAAGTCTATAGTGAGATTAATCTATATCGAAAATATTAAGCATCTTGATACTTGACCAATGCTGTAAACGGTTGCAACATGGACTTATCCATTAGATAAAAAGCATAACCATGACCTATCAATATCATGATGAAAGTATTGTAACCGAACTCCCTGAAGATACCGTGTTTGTCTTCGGTAGTAATATGGCTGGACAACATGGTAGTGGAGCCGCACGTGTTGCCAGTCAGCATTTTGGGGCGGTAGAGGGTGTAGGACGTGGCTGGGCTGGTCAGAGCTTTGCAATTCCAACATTAAATGAACATATCCAACAAATGCCACTCTCCCAAATCGAGCATTATGTTGAAGACTTTAAAGTTTATGCAAAAAATCATCCTAAAATGAAATACTTTGTGACAGCTTTAGGATGTGGGATCGCAGGTTATAAGGTTTCCGAAATCGCTCCTCTTTTTAAAGGCATACATCACAATGTGATTTTTCCTGAATCGTTTAAACCGTATGTTGAAGAAGATGCTGTTTCACAGTTCCCAACACTCACTCAAAAAATGGTTCAAAGTTTCATTAATGATGAAGTTATTTTCTACTTTAATCACGGCAGTGAATCTTTTGAAGATGCTTTAGATAAAACGGATTTATCACGTGCTGAAAAAGCGATAGCGCTTATTGTGCTTAATGAGGAATTGTATCCTCGTGACCGCTATGGCAGAGGCCGTGACCACGAATTGAGGGATATTTTAGGTAAGCTCAATGGTAAGATTTTTAATATTCATGGTAACTCAGAAGGTGCAATGATTTTCGTAAGTGTAATTGTTGCGCTTATGGAACTTTATGATTTTGATGAGCAAGATTTTATAAAATTATGGCGCGGTGAGAAAAATATCGACCACCCTATTAACCGTTAATTTATTTTGATATTTTATGAGTGAAGCAGATAAATTCTGCTTTCTCATTATTTTATTTTACTTATATTTAATATTTTTATTTTAATTATTCTAATAGATTTAAATCGATTATTTTTCCAAATCTTAGTTTTTCTCATTATACTTTAAGACAAACTGAATACTTAAAAGAAACGCATGGAAACTTTAGATTCTTCAATTTTTGACCTCACCCCAATTCCAATGTGGATTGAAGACTTTAGAGAAGTTAAGCAGTTATTTGACTTATGGAGAAATCAAGGGGTTGAAAACTTATATGAATTTCTAAGTCAAAATGAAAATCTAGTGGTTGAATGTGCTCATAAAATTAAAATTATTAAGGTCAACCAAAAAGTATTAGACCTTTTTGAAGCAAAAAACCAAGAAGAGTTATGTGCCAACTTAAATCTTATTTTTAAAAAAGAAATGTTTGAAGCTCATATTCATGAACTCGAAGCCTTATGGAATGGCAAAACTCATTTCTCGAGTACCACTATAAATTACACGCTCTCTGGTAAACGTGTTGATGTACAACTACGTGGAGCAATTTTACCGGGTTCTGAAACTACGTTTGACCGTATTTTAATTACCACCGAAGACATTACTCCATATCAAAATGCGCTTCGTCAGGAAGAGAAAAATCGACGCCTAGCAGAATCAATGTTTATCTACTCTCCGACTTCGCTTTGGGTTGAAGATTTTAGCCGTATTAAAAATAGAATTGATCAGCTTAGGCTATTAGGAATTGAAGACTTTAGGACTTTTTTAGATGTACATCCTGAATTTGTTCGCCAATGCATAGAAGACATTTTAATTTTAGACGTCAATCAGTCGACTCTCGATTTATTTAAAGCACCAGATAAAACCACTCTGTTAAAAAATACCCATAAAATTTTTGCCGAAGAGATGGTGGAAACTTTTAGAGAACAGCTGATTGAACTCTGGCAAGGAAATATTCACCACAAGCGTGAAGCCGTTAACTATGCGTTAGATGGCCAAATTAGAAATGTCTTATTGCAATTTACCGTATTCCCCGGTTATGAAGAAACTTGGGGATTGGTACAGGTTGCGCTTACAGATATTACTGCACGAAAGAAAGCCGAAAATTATCTAGAATATTTAGGCCAGCATGATGTACTGACTAAACTTTATAACCGAGCTTTTTTTACAGAAGAGCTTAATCGTTTAAATCGCAGTATTATCCGCCCTGTTTCTTCAATTTTTTTAGACATGAACGGCTTAAAGGAAACCAATGATCAACTTGGCCATGATATTGGTGATGGTTTATTACGTCGAGTAGGTAATATTTTAAATCAGGCAATTATGAATACTGCTTATACAGCTTCTCGAATCGGTGGCGACGAATTTGTAATTTTAATGCCTGGTGCAGATGAAGCGAATGTTTTGATGATGCTGCAAACCATTCAGGAGCTTTTTAATATAGATAATCAATATTATTCAAGTCATCCTATTAGTATTGCGATTGGGCACGCCACAACAAAAGAAAATGAACAAGTTGAAGATATGCTAAAACGCGCAGATCATCATATGTATCAAAAGAAAAAAAGTTATTATCAAGAAATTCTTCTACGATAAAAAAACAGGCATATTGCCTGTTTTTTTATTTAAATTAGCGCTTACCCATAGAACGACGAGTACCACGTGGTGGCATCCAAGTTCTATCTGCATATTGTTCAGGTTTCGGACGTACTTGGTTGTGTACAGCATCGCCTGCTTGGTTACTTTCATTCGGCATTGGAAATGGCAATTTCACCAAAGCCTTTTTCTGTTTTGGCTGTTGCTCAGTCATGATTCATTCTCGATATTTCGATTGCGGCTTATTATAAAGGATTTTTCTTGTTTCTTTCGAAAAAAGCTTCAATTGAATAAAACCGCAACAAGATCTTTCCTAAATTAAACTTTTTTACATCTAAAAATCCCCACATCCGCAAATTGCTTAATTTTTGCGATAAGATAGTGTGCTTTTTATTTTTAATCCCATAAGAGGAATATTGCCGTGGACGTACGTCTTTCTGATCGTGTCAATGCTATCAAACCGTCCCCTACACTTGCTGTAACTAATAAAGCTGCTGAGCTTAAAGCTGCTGGTAAGAACGTGATTGGTTTGGGTGCTGGCGAGCCAGATTTTGATACCCCTCAACACATCAAAGATGCTGCAATTGAAGCGATTAATAATGGTTTCACCAAATATACGGCTGTAGATGGTACTCCTGGGTTAAAAAAAGCAATTATTGCTAAATTAAAGCGTGATAATAATCTTGATTACCAACCTAACCAGATTTTGGTTTCTTGTGGTGGTAAGCAAAGCTTCTTTAACTTGGCACTAGCATTATTAAACAAGGGTGATGAAGTGATCATCCCTGCGCCATTCTGGGTAAGCTATCCAGATATGGTCATTATTGCTGAAGGTACGCCTGTTATCGTGAAATGTGGCGAAGAGCAACGTTTTAAAATTACACCTGAACAATTAGAAGCAGCGATTACTCCTAACACTCGTTTAGTGGTATTAAACAGCCCATCTAACCCGACAGGTATGATTTACAGCAAAGCTGAATTAGAAGCTTTAGCTGAAGTTTTACGTCGTCATCCACAAGTATTTGTTGCATCTGACGACATGTATGAACCAATTCGTTGGGAAGATGAGTTCTACAACATTGCAACTGTTGCACCTGATTTATATGACCGCACGATTGTTTTAAATGGTGTTTCTAAAGCATATGCAATGACAGGTTGGCGTATTGGTTATGCAGCCGGCCCAGCAAAAATCATTGGTGCAATGAAAAAAATCCAGTCTCAATCAACTTCTAACCCGACTTCAATTTCGCAAGTTGCTGCTGAAGCTGCATTGAATGGCCCACAAGATGTTTTAAAACCAATGATTGAAGCGTTTAAACGTCGTCATGACTTAGTAGTTAATGGCTTAAACGACATCAAAGGGATCTCTTGCTTACCTGCTGATGGCGCTTTCTACGCGTATGCAAACATTCGCCCTCTTATTCGTGCAAAAGGCTTAAAATCTTGCACAGAATTCTCTGAGTGGTTACTTGAAGAAACTGGCGTAGCAGTCGTTCCTGGTGATGCATTTGGTTTAGGTGGTTTCATGCGTATTTCATATGCAACAGCTGACGAAGTACTTGTTGATGCGTTAGCACGTATCAAAAAAGCTGCTGAATCAATCGAAGGCGTTGATGCTGCAATTGCATCTATCGAAGCTGAAAAAGCTGCTAAATAATTTGAAAATATAAAAAAGGCCTCAAAATTGAGGCCTTTTTTATAATTAAAATTATTCTAAATTAAATAAAGCTGCCACCTCAGCCTCAGTCAGTTTTTTTGTATCATTCTGAAAATTATAAAAATCAGGTTTTGAATCAATAAAAATTTCCATATCTAATTTCAAGTCTTTTACTGGTTCATTTAAAGAAAACACATTGATATTGCAGTAACTTTGATCTTTTGTTCTCCAAAAAATTGTTGTTCCACAAGCGTTACAAAAGCCTCTTTCACCCCATTCAGAAGAGTTAAATACACTAAGATGCTTTTGCTGAATAAACTTTAAACTACCTTTAACTACATCAACTGTCATAATGACACCACTGGTTTGTCTACGACACATCGAGCAATGGCAAACATGTACATCATGATTTTTTAACTCAACTTCGAAAGTTGTTTCACCACATAAACACTGTCCGTTCATTATTATTTTCCACAAAAAGTTTATATTTTTAATGTTATAAAATATTCTGCTCAACCAAATTTTACAAGTTTATAAACTATAAGTGACCTATCTTTCTATTCTTCCCAACTTGACAATAATTAATTTAACGCCTAATTTAACACCAAGTTCCAATTTAGAACTTTAATAACTGAAGGACTCAAAAAATGAAAAATCCTATGGAAATGACAGGCCTCGAATTTTTACAAGCCATGATTGAAGGTCATATTCCACCTGCCAGTATTAGCAAAACTATTCCGATGCAACCTACTGAGATTTCAGAAGGCTCTGTAACTTTCAAAGCACAAGCAGATCATAATCACTTAAATCCTTTAGGTGGCGTACATGGTGGATTTGCTGCAACTGTTCTAGATTCAGTGACTGGCTGTGCTGTACATACAATGCTACCTGCTGGTGTGGGTTATGGAACCATAGATCTTAATGTAAAAATGTGCCGCCCTCTTCCACAAAATCAGGTTTTAATCGCTACAGGTAAAGTAATCAATTTAAGTAAAAATTTAGGTATTTCCGAAGGAAAAATTACTGATGAAGAAGGCAAACTTTATGCTTATGCAACAGCAACCTGCATGATTATTCGACCATAAAAACTAAGGCAGCTTTAAACGGCTGCCTTTTTTATTAAGTAAGGAATATCTGGGCGGGCACAAGTTTGCGCAACCACATAAGGTGCCCAAATATTCTTAAGTTGAAGCTCTATCACTTTATGATGCTGAGTAGACCAGGCTAAAACTTTATTTTTACCTAGGAATAATTCCCCTTCGAGCTGGAAAATATAGAGAGGTTTAGATTGATCTAATACCTTGGAACACTTTAGAATTTTCAATGAAGTATGCACATCCCATTTTGAACTAAACCAGAGTTGTAGTAAGTCACCTAAGTACAAATCTTGTTTTTTAAATGGAAAAGCATCGATCCATGCATCTTCTACAGGTGTGTAATAAGATTCTGGTTGATTTAAAATATTGAGATAATTGCTTTGATAAAAATCAAAATTAGAAAAAATAGAAGCAACAGTAAGTGTTTTCATACTTATCTCCGATTTAGCCATTTTAGTGCTGGCAAGTTGGTTTAAATCCACACTGTTTGGATTACTCCAAACGCTTGTTCTTTTCTGAATCTAGCAATTGAATTTTCAAAGTGCAAGTAATTTATGATCTCACCTTTCAACTGGTCAAATAAAAAGCATACAACACAAAAATGAATGAAACATGACGATTTTTACTTGACCCTTGTCAAAATCTCCTTATAATCGCATGCAGATTCTCCCATAGCTCAGTCGGTAGAGCGACGGACTGTTAATCCGCAGGTCCCTGGTTCGAGCCCAGGTGGGAGAGCCAAATACTAAAAAGCCCGCAGCATTAAAGCGGGCTTTTTTATTGCTCTCTATTACAGTATACCTATAAAAAATCCTCTACTACGTGTAGAGGATTTGCTTTTCATAATTCAAATATTTACCAGATCGAATCATCAGTTCTAGACTTAGGTGACCTTCTACGCTTAGATCTTTTTAAAATTACATTATTCCACTTCTACAACTTTTAAAGGGTTAAAAGTCTGAGTCGTTGGCATCATTTCTATACGGTTAATATTAATATGCGGTGGTTGTGATGCGATCCATATTACTGTATTTGCAATATCTTCCGGTAAAATTGGATTTTTCTTATCGTATAGACTGGTAGCTTTCTCCTGATCTCCCTTAAAACGTACAAGAGAAAATTCGGTACCACCACACAACCCTGGCTCAATATTCGTTACTCGCACGCCAGTACCAGCCAAATCTGCACGTAGATTTAAACTAAACTGCTCTACAAAAGCTTTTGTTGCCCCATACACATTACCACCTGGATATGGGTATGTACCTGCAATTGAGCCCATATTAATGATTAAGCCTGATTTCTTCTTTACCATACTTGGTAAAACTAATCGGGTAACCGTAACAAGGCCTTTAACATTGGTATCAATCATGGTGTACCAATCATCTAAATCCGCTTTATCTGCTGGCTCTAGACCCAATGCCAAGCCTGCATTATTCACTAATAAGTCAATTTGATCGATTTGAAATTCATTTGATAATTCTTTAAATAACTTATTTATATTTTCTGCCGTATCAGTCATATCAAATACGAGTGGGTAGAAATTTTCGCCAAGCTGTTTTTGTAGTTCTTCTAATTTTTCTGCGCGTCTTCCACATCCAATAACTTTATAGCCTGACTCAATCAGTTTCTTTGAAATACTATAACCAAAACCTGCTGATGCGCCTGTAACTAATGCTAACATTCTTATATCCTTAGAAATAATCAACTGCTTCAGTTGAACTCATGATGAACATATCAGCCTTTATATTTACACAATATTTATTATTAGCCTAAAAAAATAAAAGTTTTTTTAAAAATTTTAAGAGAAATTTAAATCTGTAAAAAATATATTTATTAAATAATGATATGCATTAAAAAACTAAATTGGGCCTTACTAAACCTTAAAAATCGACTCAAACTATTTAGAAGTTAGAGCTACTTAATAAAAAAGTTTACCGTGAAAGGTAAACTTTTTAACTTGAGGTATCCAAGCTTATGCAGGGATACCACTATGAAAACGGAAAGTATCATCTGGAGTCAAAATCAGATTCTTTTCAACTTCACGGATATGTTCAATACGCTGTTGAATATCTTCTTCAGGATCTTTCATTTTGGCAGTTTTTGCGACGTCAAGCGCTAGTGCTAAATAGTCTTCAAAATGACGAGATTCTGACTTAAGCAAGTAACGGTAATAGCGTCCTAACTCATCATCAACACGCGGAGCAAGCGCATAAAAGCGTTCACATGAACGTGCTTCTACAAAAGCCCCAATCACGAGAACATCAATTAGAGCTTCTGGTTCATATGTGCGGATTTCTTTTCGTAAGCCACCTGCATAGCGTCCAGCACTTAAACCTTTCCACTCTTGCCCACGTTTTGTCATAAATTCTAGAACTTGTTCATAGTGAAGCATTTCTTCACGTACAAGCTGGGCAAGCTTAACTTGTAGGTCCGTAAAAAAACTATAGCGGAACATCAAGTTCATGGCTGTACCCGCTGCCTTTTTCTCACAGTTAGCATGATCTTGCATCAAGATGTCTAAATTATTAACAGCCTCATCCAACCATTCTTTTGGGGTTTGGCACCCTAAAAATGCTAATACAGGCTGCATTAATTCATCGTAATTGATACTCGACATTACTACTTATCCTGCTGCCTGAATCGCTGTTTTCATGTCTTTCACCGCCTGTACTAGCCCAACAAAAACACTTTCCGCAATAATTGAGTGACCAATATTTAACTCATGAATTTGTGGAATTGCCGCAATTGGAGCAATATTTTTCAGATTCAAACCGTGACCAGCATTTACAACCAAACCTTTTGAAGCTGCGTATTCTACACCTTTTACGATGCGAGCAAGTTCTTCTTGTTGCTCTTGCTCTGTTGTTGCATCTGCATACGCCCCAGTATGTAATTCAATAGTAGGCGCTCCACAAGCAATGGCTGCATCAATTTGAGCAAAATCAGCATCAATAAAGAGTGAAACATCACAACCAATGGCAGCTAAAGCTTGAGTTGCAGCTTTAACTTTTTCAAAGTTACCCACTACATCTAAACCGCCTTCTGTTGTAACTTCTTGGCGTCGTTCTGGTACAAAACACACATGTTGTGGTTGAATTTCTTTCGCAAACTCAACCATTTCATCAGTTACGGCCATTTCAAGATTCATACGTGTTTTCAATAATGGACGCATACGGCGCACGTCATCATCTTGAATATGTCTGCGATCTTCACGCAAATGCAAAGTAATCCCCTCTGCACCCGCTTGTTCACAAATAAGAGCAGCTTCTACAGGGTCTGGGTAAGCAGTACCGCGCGCCTGTCTTAAAGTAGCAACATGGTCTATGTTTACACCAAGCAATGCAGCCATAAAAAAATCCTAATTACGATTGAGTTTGAGTATTTTGAATCCACAATTGTCGACTTTTTAGGGGACGGTCACCTAAAAGCGATGTAATCATTTGACGGTATAGTTTACCTAATAATTGCAATTGTTCGTGAGAAAAATCCTGTCCCTGCTCATAATCCAGCATGGATAAAATTGCTTTTCCTGACAACGGCGACTTGCCTGAACAATGGGGGCAAATCCTTCATTCACTTGAAACTGATAAAACTGTTGAGGCAAAATTTCTTTTTGTGAGCTATCAATTGAGAAATCAATCGCATAGCCCAGCTCTGCAAGCAAGATATGCTCAAATTGCCTCAAGATCTGTCTAAGAAATAAATCCGGATTTTCATGAGAAGATAGCTGCTGGAGTTGAAGCAGCGTTAACTGGTATTGTTCAAAAGTTTGTGGCATTGCCTCTTCTAGTGGGCAAAGTCTAAGAACAATTTCGTTTAAATAGAACCCTGCAAAAAAAGCATCGCCAAAAAAGAAAACCGGCTGATTTAGTATTTCCAGCTTTGTAAAATTTTTGAGCTCACTTTTGCCTGTGGCTTGCAAACGGATTGGCTGATATTGAGGAGGCGGAGTCTGTCTTAAAATACCATCAACCCGCCCATATTCTTGAGTGAAGAGATGCACAATATGGCTTTTTTCACGGTATTTACGATGGTGAATCATATATCCATGTAGGACTTCATTGCGCATCATAAAAAGAAACTATTCCTCAGATTCTTTTTCTTTTTTATCGTCATCATCACCATCAGGAATTACAGCCCCTACAACAGCAGCTGTACCCTTCACTACACCTTTAGTCGTTTTATAAGCAATACCTACTGGTACGGTTACAAGCTTATATACACAACCTTGCAACATCAATGTACATCCAACGATAATCAATATTGATGTAATTGCTTTCATACCAGTATTCCCTACTTTTTAGATATCACTATATCCTAAACTTTTTAAAGCACGTTCATCATCAGACCAACCGCCTTTGACCTTAACCCATAAGGTAAGCATGATCTTTTGTTCGAACATTTTTTCCATGTCTTTACGTGCATCCATGCCAATTGTTTTAAGCTTGGCACCTTTTTCACCAATTACAATCGCTTTTTGACCAGGACGATCCACAAAAATAGTTGCATCAATATAGGTACATGCTGGTTTTAAACGACCAGTTTTTTCATTAACAGTTGCCTCTTCCGTTTTGAAAGATTCAATTTGTACTGTTAAATCATAAGGTAGCTCTTCACCCAACTGACGCATGATTTTTTCACGGATGATTTCACTTGCCAAGAAGCGCTCTGAACGGTCCGTAATTTGATCGAATGAATATAAAGGTGGCTGATAAGGAAGATATTTTTCAATCGTTTCACTTAAGTGCTCTAAGTTTGCTCCACGGAGTGCAGAAACAGGAACAATCTCAGCAAAATTCATAAGTTTGGCACGTTCTTGAATTAAAGGGAGAATCTCTCTCTTATCTCCAAAAGTATCAGCTTTATTAATCACCAAAATAACTGGCATATCAGCATTCTTGAGTTTCTCAAGCACTAAATCGTCATTTTGAGTCCACTTGTGAGCATCAATAACAAATAAGACTAAATTCACGTCACGTAACGCAGAATGCGCAGCACGGTTCATCATTTTATTGATTGCACGTACTTCTTTCTTATGCATACCTGGGGTATCGACATAAACCGCTTGCATTTTTTCACGCGAATCAATACCAATAATTTTATGGCGTGTCGTTTGAGGTTTACGTGAAGTAATAGAGAGTTTTTGGCCCAATAAATGGTTCATGAGGGTAGATTTACCCACATTTGGACGTCCTACAATCGCCACAAATCCGCTCTTAAAATCCGAAGGAATTGTAACGCCTTTGGAACTAAAAAATTGATCAATCAGATTGTTTGGATCTTGGTTTTCGTTTGAATCTGGATTGATTTGATCAGAATGCATCGACATGCAGGTTATTGCTCCAATAACTTTAAAATTTCCGCCGCTGCTGCCTGCTCGGCAAAACGACGACTTGACCCCTCACCATGAATTTTTGATAAACCATCTACCAAACATTCGACTTTAAAGTGCTGATGAGGCGCATCACCCTGAATATCTACAACCTCGTAAACAGGGAGAGGTTTTTTACGTGCTTGTAGATACTCTTGTAAACGTGATTTTGGATCCTTGAGTTGATCTGTTGGCTCAATATGATCTAAATAAGGCGTATACCATTTTAACACAATATCTTTGAGTAGGTTCAGATCACTACTATCAAGATAAATTGCACCAATAATAGCCTCCACTGTGTCAGCCAATATTGACTCACGATGATGACCACCAGATTTCAACTCACCTGTGCTTAATATTAAACACCGACTAAGTTGCAAATCGGTTGCAATTTTACCTAATGCTTCCTGACGTACTAAAGTCGCGCGCATACGCGTTAGTCGCCCCTCATTTTCATGAGGGTACGCATGGTATAAATAATTGGCGATAATCATCCCCAACAGTGAATCGCCCAAAAATTCCAGACGTTCGTAGTTATACTTATGACTCACCGAACGATGAGTCAAAGCCAACTGTAGCAATTCAGGCTGCTTAAATTGATAACCGATTCGACTGAGTAAGCGAGGATCACTTAGCTTGAACTGATGTTTTGTCAAAACTCTTCTCAAATGTTAAAACTAAATCAATATTCAGTAAGAAAGGCTTTCTTACCTCATATTTCTTTTTGACTGTTAGACTTGGCTGGTTAAACACTTCAGCAATCTCTTTAAAATGCAGATCACGAATGTTGTTCATTTCCAGTCGTTGGTCCATCTGTGTCATAAACTTTTGGGGTGTGATATCAGCAGAGCTTTGTTGCATAAGCTCTGTAATCTGATTATTAATCACACGATCATCCCAATATGCTGGCCAAACTGCAAGTACGGCTTTCACCGCAATTGCAAATATGACCACCCCAAATAAAATTGCTAAATACGAAGTACCCTGTTGTGCCTTACGCATTTTTGTTTTCCTAATGGTTGTTTTTAATCTATTTTCCCATTTCGGTTAAAGCTTGGCAGGTGGAAACCAGGTTCTTTATGCATCCAGACATAGAAAGCTCGGCCTGTTAAATTTTCTTCAGGTACAAAGCCCCAGAAACGACTGTCAGCACTTTGATCACGGTTATCCCCCATTGCAAAGTAATGTCCTTTCGGAACTGTTACTTCCCAATATAAACCGTCTTGGTTTGCATATTTACCATTATCAACATAGTTGATAAATGGTGCCTGACGCGCAACATTTACGCCTTCAAGCTCACGCATCGTAAAAGTATGATCACCAATTGTTTCTTTATGATAAATAGAAGTTGGTGTATCTAAAGCATCTTTTTCGCGACTAAACTGTGTTGGTACTTTAGGAATTTTTTGACCATTAATAATCAATTGTCCATGATCATAAACAATATGGTCACCAGGTAAGCCAATTACACGTTTAATATAACTAATAGTAGGTTGTGGTGGATAACGGAATACAATGACATCACCACGTTTCGGTTCACCGACATCAATCACTTTTTTATTGACGATAGGTAACCGGACACCATAGTCAAATTTATTAACTAAAATAAAATCGCCAGTCTCTAAGGTCGGAACCATAGAGTCTGATGGAATATTAAATGGTTCATAAAGAAATGAGCGAAGTACAAGCACAACAGCTAAAACCGGCCAAAAGTCATAGGCCCATGTAATAACAAAATTTTCGTTCTCTCGCCCTTTATTTGCACGCTGTTTAAAAACAAGCTTATCTAGCAACCACACTGCAAATAAAATCAGCGTAACAGGAACAAGAATTAAATTAAAATCAAAATCCACAGGACCTCACTCGCAGCTTAGCTGCTTGCCTTGCGGCTGGGAGAATATAAGTTCATCCCAGCCTTTTCTCTTATCTTTCTACTTTCAAAACAGCTAAGAACGCTTCTTGTGGGATTTCTACACTACCCACTTGTTTCATACGTTTCTTACCTTCTTTTTGTTTCGCAAGTAGTTTCTTCTTACGAGACACGTCACCGCCATAACATTTTGCTAAAACGTTTTTACGCATCGCCTTCACGGTCGAACGAGCAATAATTTGTGCACCAATAGCAGCCTGAATTGCGACATCGAACATTTGACGTGGAATCAAATCTTTCATTTTCTCAACTAAAGCAATACCACGATGACGAGCATCATTACGGTGACAAATCATTGCAAGCGCATCGACCTTCTCACCATTAATTAACACGTCAACCTTAACTAAAGATGAACTCTCAAAACGAATAAAGTTATAGTCAAGTGAAGCAAAACCACGTGAACATGATTTAAGCTTATCAAAGAAGTCCATAACCACTTCAGCCATAGGAATTTCAAAAGTAATTGAAACTTGATTACCTAAGAATTTCATGTCTTTTTGTACACCACGGCGCTCAATACATAGGGTCATGACGTTACCTAAGTACTCTTGCGGTACAAGAATATGACACTCTGCAATTGGCTCACGCAAATCTTCAACAACAGAACCATCCGGCATTTTAGATGGACTATCAATATAGATCGTATCGCCTTTTTTAGTGACAGCTTCATACACTACCGTTGGCGCTGAGCTGATCAAATCAAGGTCATACTCGCGCTCTAAACGCTCTTGTACGATTTCCATGTGCAACATGCCCAAGAAACCACAACGGAAACCAAAACCAAGCGCATCTGAACTCTCAGGTTCAAAGAATAAAGCCGAGTCATTGATCTGTAGTTTTTGTAGGGCTTCGCGGAATGGTTCAAAATCGCTTGCATCAATTGGGAAAAGACCTGCGTAAACCTGAGGTTTAACCTTTTTAAAACCAGGAAGTGAAGCTACTTCAGGGGTTGTTGAAAGCGTGATGGTATCACCTACCGGCGCACCAAAAATATCTTTAATACCCGCGATAACAAAGCCTACTTCACCAGCTTCAAGCACGCCAGTTTCAGTATGTTTAGGGTTGAATACACCTACCGATGTAACAATATGAGTCTGACCAGTAGATTTAACCAACATTTTGTCGCCCTTGCGGATACGACCATCTTTAATACGAACTAAAGAGACAACACCTAAATAGTTATCAAACCATGAGTCAATGATTAATGCCTGTAAAGGAGCCTCACGGTCACCTGTAGGAGCAGGAATAACATCAACTAATGTTTCTAAAACACCTTCAACGCCTAAGCCTGTTTTTGCAGAACATGTAGGTGCATTGGTTGCTTCAATACCGATAATTTCTTCAATTTCATGAATAACGCGCTCAGGCTCTGCTTGCGGTAAATCAATTTTATTTAAAATTGGAAGAACTTCGAGACCTTGCTCAATAGCGGTATAACAGTTTGCAACTGATTGTGCTTCTACACCTTGTGCAGCATCCACAACCAATAACGCACCTTCACAAGCAGCTAATGAACGAGATACTTCATAAGAGAAGTCAACGTGCCCTGGAGTATCAATAAAGTTAAGCTGATATTCCTGCCCGTTTGGATGAGTATAGTACAACGTCACCGAAGCAGCTTTAATGGTAATCCCACGTTCACGCTCGAGCTCCATTGAGTCCAAGACCTGAGCTTGCATCTCACGATCTTGCAGGCCACCACACATCTGAATAAAACGGTCAGCCAAAGTAGACTTACCATGATCAATATGAGCGATAATCGAGAAATTTCGGATATTTTTGATATCAACGGATTTTTTAGCTTGCGCCATGGGCTACCTTGAGAAAATATAAAGTGCTATGTAGCTTGTTTTAATACATAGCCAAAGCGGTTTAACAAATTGCGAGAGATTATAGCAGATTGCAGAAATGAAAAAGATATAAATTATTTCTTTTAAAAAAAGCTTTTAAAGTTCTCTATATAACCAGCTATTGTTCGTCTGAGAAAAGTTAAATTAATACAGCTTCAACTCAAATTTGAGTAAATCCCCCCCTAATGTATTAACAGTATGGTTGACTGTTGTTCCAATTAATTCAAATCCAAGTCTGTTTGCAACTTGTTGTGACCTCACGTTCTTTTCAAATATTTCAGCCCAAATATATTTTATTTTTTTCCTAAACAATTGCTCTTGCTTCAGATACTGAATTAATCCTATAAGTGCTTCTTGCATATAACCCACACCCCATGCATCAGGATGAAGCTCATAACCAATGACTACACCGAAATCATCATTAATTTGCTTAATACTGTTTACACCGCATGTGCCAAATATAATTCCATCATGTTTATGACGAATTGCATGCCTAAAACCTAGCTGCTGATCCCATTTCTTATGCATTTTTTCAATCAAAGCTTCTGCTTCCTCTAAGGAAGTAAAAGCTTTTAAATCATAGAATTCAAGTACTATGGAATTTGAAAATAATTCAAAAATGAACTTTAGATCATCTTCTTTAAGTTCATTTAAAATTAGTCTATCGGTTTCAATCGAAAATAAACGCTCCAAATTCCGACCTCTCTTAATTACTACTATATGAAACAGTAAAATCTAAAGGATTTATACTTGAATCAAGAGGTTTATAAGCCTGTGTAAAAGTCGGCGACATACGTTTAGGTCGACCTGAAGCGATTTCAATACATGCCCATTTGGTATTTCCGACGAACAAAATTGCCTGATCAGAAGGACGGAAAAAGGCATACTGACGAAATGAATACAGAGCATTAATATCATCTAGCCATGTCCGCAGCACAATTTCTTCACCTTCAAACGCAGCTTTACGGTATTGCACATGGTGTTCAACCGCAACCATTGCATGTTTTAGCTCTAGATATTTGGTTACTCCTACCCCTAATGTTTCCACATGAGCAGCAGCGACGTCTTGCATCCACTGGACATACATTACATTGTTAACATGCCCTAAAGCATCAATATGCTGTGGCTGAACCTGAATATGTAAATCGAAAATACTGCTCACAAAACACCCACTTTAATCATTAAATTCAAAGCTAAAATTTAATTAGCTAGATCGAACATTATGCCGAATACAAATAATAAAAAACCACCCATTTTCAGGGTGGTTCATTTTTATAATATTTTACTGAATACGTAAACCAAGCATTGCTCGTTGTCCTTGACGAATAATCCCAACTCGCGCAACTGTATTTTTCGGCAAATTCGAAACAACTTTTGCAAAATCCTGACTATTTAGAATTTGAGTATTATTAACCTGAATAATCACATCCCCAGGAATGATATTTGACAATGATGCTAATCCACCACGGCGGACATCTTGTACATAAATACCACCTTTTATACCTAAAGCATTTTTCTCTGGCACAGCGAGATCACGAATACTCATTCCCAATACTGGGCCTTTAGAAGCAGAGGTTTGATTACCGGTAGCAGGTGTTTCATCCGGTGCAGTTGCTAGTGTTGCCGAGATATTTCGGGTTTTATCATCGCGTAAAACTTCAAACTGAACAGTTTGGTTTGGTTGTACTTTATTTAATGCATAAAGCAAATCACTAGTACGCAGTACAGAAGCACCATTTAATTTTAGAATAACATCGCCAGCCCTAAGCCCTGCTTTTTGTGCAGGTGAATTTGGAGAAACCTGAGTAATCAGAGCACCTTCCGGTTTAGGCAATTTATAGGCATCTGCAAGGTTACGGTCAATATCTTGCATCATAACGCCTAGGTAGGAACGAGTCACTTTCCCTTTCGTTTTAAGCTGTTCAGCTACATCCATCGCAACATCAATTGGAATAGAGAAAGACAGACCCATATACCCCCCCGTACCACTAAAGATACGTGAGTCACGCCGACAACTTCACCATTTTGGTTAAACAATGGACCACCTGAGTTACCAGGGTTCAACGCCACATCGGTTTGAATAAATGGTACAGAGGTTTCACCGCTCATGTTACGTGATTTAGCGCTGACAATACCTGCCGAAGCTGAATAATCAAAACCAAATGGTGAACCAATTGCTAAAACCGGCTCTCCTACACGTAAACGGTCAACATTTCCTACGCGTAAAGCAGGATAGTTAGTTCCGTTTACCTTTAATAATGCAACGTCTGTCCGCTCATCACTACCGACCACTGTTGCATCAATTTCACGACGGTCATTTAAAGTAATACTGATGCGGGAAGCATTTTCAATTACATGGTGGTTCGTAAGTAAATAACCATCTTTACTAATAAAGAACGCACTACCATATGCGGTTTTCTCTTGAGGACCTTGTTGCTGTGGAATGATGACCTGATTACCAAAGAAACGTTTTAAAATTTCAGGTACTTGCTGTTGTAGCAGTTCATCCTGAGTCATTTTTTTTACAACGTTTACACTCACCACAGCCGGACTAACTTGTTCAACGAGGTTTGAAAAATCAACAGCAGCATTTGCTTGAACAGCAGCAACTGTAAATACCGCTGCATACATTCCTTGTTGTAAATAGCGAGATTTCATTCGGTGCTCACCCACAATTGGTCTACGAGAATAAGAATAAAACTTTTGTATCACAATGCTTTGGAATTGTGCGTAACAATATGTTTATTTGTAAGGCATCCTCATCACGTTTATTTTACACATTGCAATTTTTTAAGCTAATTGCAATTTTTCTGTGACTTAGAGCGCTTAAGCTCTTGCCTTTTTAGGTAAAAAGGGGTGTCATTAGCGGACGTTTTAAATTGATGCGAATGGACATGCCTAATCAACAGACAATTCACCACTTTGACGTGATTATTGTGGGCAGTGGCGGTGCTGGTTTAAGTCTGGCTTTATCGTTACCAAGTCATTTTAATATTGCAGTTTTAGCTAAAGCTGCTTTAACTGAAGCAAGTACCTTCTATGCACAAGGTGGTGTTGCTGCGGTGCTTGATGAAACTGACTCTATTCAACAACACATTAATGACACTATGATTGCAGGTGCTCATTTATGTGAAATGGATGCAGTCCAGCATACTGTAGAAGGCGGCCGTCCTTCTGTTGATTTCCTTTTAAAGCAAGGCGTTCAGTTTACCTTAGATGAAGATGAACAGCTTCATTTGACTCGTGAGGGTGGCCATTCGCAGCGCCGTATTATTCATTCTGCTGATGCAACTGGCAAAGCTATTTCAACCACTTTGGTTGAACGCGCCAAAGAACGCAAGAATATTACTATTTTTGAAAACTACATTGCGATTGATTTAATCACGTCGCATAAATTGGGTCATACAGATCAAGCAAATCGTGCTATTGGTTTGTATGCACTAGATGAAAGTACTGAAAAAGTTCATACCTTCCTTGCCCCATTTACCGCACTTGCTTGCGGCGGCGCAATGAAAGCTTACCTTTATACATCTAATCCGGATATTGCTACTGGTGACGGTATTGCGATGGCATACCGTGCAGGTTGCCGTGTTGCCAATATGGAATTTAACCAGTTCCATCCAACCTGCCTTTACCATCCGCAAGCACGTTCTTTCTTAATTACTGAAGCCATGCGTGGTGAAGGTGCTTACTTACGTTTACCAGATGGCGAACGTTTTATGCTACGTTTTGACGATCGTGCAGAGTTAGCTCCTCGCGATATTGTGGCACGTACCATTGACCATGAAATTAAACGTCTCGGTATTCGCCATGTGTGGTTAGACATTACACACAAATCGCCTGAGTTTATTAAAGAGCACTTCCCTACACTTTATGCACGATTGCTTGAGCTAGGTATCGACATCACTAAAGATATGATTCCGGTGGTGCCGGCTGCACACTATACCTGTGGTGGTGTTGTGGTTGACTCAAATAGCCAGACTGATATTGAAGGTCTATATGCAATTGGTGAAACCTCTTATACGGGTTTACATGGTGCAAACCGTATGGCGAGTAACTCATTACTTGAATGCTTCGTTTATGGCATGAGTGCAGCAAAAGATATCGAAAGTAAGTTTGATAAAAACTTCAAATTACCGGAAGTACCCACTTGGGACGATTCTCAAGTAACCAATCCAGATGAAGATGTCGTGATTTTACAAAACTGGGATGAGTTACGTTCGACCATGTGGAACTACGTTGGTATTGTAAGAACCACAAAACGTTTAGAACGTGCTTTACACCGTATTGAAATGCTAAAGCGCGAAATTACTGAATATTATCAAGATTATCGTGTCAGCAAAAACCTGATTGAACTGCGTAATCTTGTACTTGTTTCTGAAATGATTGTTCGTTGTGCTATGCACCGTAAAGAATCACGTGGCTTACATTACACACTTGATTATCCGGAAACTTCGAGTGAGATTCGTAAAACGGTTCTGACGCCTCCAAACTTTGCAGTAGAGCAACCTTTGGTGAATACTAGTGTATAAATAGTTTTTTATAAAAAAGCACGGTTCATGCCGTGCTTTTTTATTACTTAAGATTTATGGTCTAGGTGGAATTGAGTAAGTCGCGGTCACATGTGCCACGGGTTCCTCTTGCCCTACTGAATAAATCCAGACCTCACCTACGACTAAGCTCTTTCCTACTTTCATGAGCTTACATTCACTGCGTAAGTCTTGATCACCTGCGGGTTTTCTCAGGAAATTAATATTAAAATTGGTGGTTACAGCTAAACCAATAATTCCAATTTCACCGAGTATTGCAATATATAAAGCAAAGTCTGCCAAAGTCATCATAGTCGGGCCAGATATAGTACCTCCCGGACGTTGATGTCTTTGGTCAACGTGATAATAAACAACGGCAGCTTTAGAAGTGACTGATTCAATCGTGCAATGTTCCAAACTTTGTGGGAATTCCTTTTCAAGAAATGCCACAATTTCTTCTTTTGAGCTTTTCATCCTTGTTATTCTTCAATTTTAAACAGTAATTAAAATAGCATAAGATACTGCCCAATATTTTCTATGACGTTTAAAACCAGATTTCTTGTCATTTTTCACCACTCCCAAAAAAATATGAGAGTGGGTAATCCCATGGCTTATGCTAAATATTGTAGAGCTTGCTCGAACACCTGATCAGGGCTTTGTGTAGCATCTAAACGTTTAATACGCTCAGGCTCAGCTTTCCATAAGGTTTCATATCCTTCACGAACCTTAGTAAAGAAGCTTAACTTTTCCTGTTCAAAACGGTCTAAAGCTCCGCGTTCACGTGCACGGTTCATACCAAGTTCAATTGGTGCATCTAACCAAAAAGTCACTTCTGGCATGCGTGAAACGAAGTTCTGGTTTAAAAGCTGTAATTTGTCTTGGCTTAAACCACGACCGGAACATTGATAAGCAAAACTCGCATCGGTAAAACGATCACTTAATACAATTTTATTAGACTCTAATGCTGGCAAAATAACTTGTTGTAAATGTTGAGCTCGTGCCGCATAAATTAAGAGCAACTCAGTATCATGACTCATATTTTCATCATGATTCACTGCCAAAAGCATCGAACGAATTTGCTCAGCTAACGGTGTTCCACCCGGCTCTCGAGTTAAAACAACTTGTTTACCTTGTTCTTCAAAATGCTGATGAATTTTTCGAATGAGTGTAGTTTTTCCTACCCCTTCCGTGCCTTCAAAGCTAATAAACATCTCTTTTCCTTATTTCTTCGATCTCAACACGGATAAATACTCTTGCACTGCTTGGTTATGTGCTTGCAAGTCTGCCGTAAATTTATGTCCACCATTACCAGTCGCTACAAAATAGATGTTATTTGAATCATCTGGATGTAACGCAGCCTCAATGGCTTTTTGGCTTGGCAGTGCAATTGGAGTTGGCGGTAACCCATTAATTGTATAGGTATTATATGGTGTTGGTGTACGTAAGTCTTCGCGAGTAATGTTACCCTTATAGTTTGCACCCATACCATAAATTACGGTTGGATCAGTCTGTAAACGCATACCGAGTTTTAAACGACGCACGAAAACCCCTGAAACTTGTGTAAGTTCGCTATCGAGGCTCGTTTCTTTTTCAACAATAGAAGCCATGATTAAAGCTTCATACTTATCTTTATAAGGTAAATTCGGTGCCCGCTTTTCCCAAGCCGCATCTAAGGCTTTCATTTGACGATGGTATAAATCAGTCAGGATTTTCTTATCGGTCTCACCTTTAGCAAAGAAATAAGTGTTGGGTGCAAACAGACCTTCAGGATGATGATAAGGAATACCTAAAGCCTTCATAAGCTGGTCATCTGATAAATCCAATATCGTATTTTTTACATTTTTATCGTTTTTTAGTGCTGTAATCAGCTGCTTAAAAGTTGTTCCTTCAATCACTAGAACACGGTTCATCTGGGCATTATCAGCATTAGATAACATCTCTAATACTTGTCTTACGCTCATTCCCTGCTCTATCTCATATACACCAGCTTTCATACTGTCATGAATCATAAACTTTTGATAAAGCTTAAGTACAATTGGGAAATGGATTTTATTTTCTTTGGCTAAGCGATCAATAAAACCAGAATAGGTCTCACCTGATGTGATCGATAGCATCTGCTTTTTCCCTTCAATAGGATAAGCTTTAAATAAACTTGACCATAAAATAGCAAAAATAGAAATTAAAACGATAAAACAGCCAATCAGCACTAACTTTTTTGGAAAATTAGATGCTGTTTTCTTGCCCTTTTTTTTAGCATTTTTTGCTTTCGCATTCACAGGTGGCTTCGGCATATTAATGAATCTTATTCAAGTTAAGAGTATGAAATAAATTTAGGCACGCCTGTGACTCTAGAATTTGTTCACTGATTTGAGTAACTACTCGCATTGGATGTAAAGCATTACAAAAGAATAGACTCTGTATTTGTGGTACTTCATCTAGCTCAATTATTCTGACTTCACAGGCAATTCCGTAGTGCTGCATACGCGCCAAAATTTCTGCACGCATCACACCGTGGACGCCATTATAGCGAAGTTCCGGAGTAATCCATCTATCATTTAAACGAATAAAACAATTACTGCTTACCCCTTCAACAATATAACCTTGTACATCAGTTACTAAAGCTTCAACCCAGCCTTGTTGATCTGCTTCTTTTTTTAGCAATACCTGCTCAAGACGGTTTAAGGATTTAAGCCCAACTAAACTCGGCATGGTTAAACCTAAAGCCTGATTTAAAACTCCACACTCAATAAAATCTGGCTGGAACTGCTCCAATGCTTTTGGATAAAACCAGATATAAATATCTGCCGCATGCTTTGGCAAACTATAGCCACGATCACCTTCACCACGGCTAATCACAATTTTTAAAGTCCCGTTGAGCACGAGATTCTGATTTTGTAGATGCTGCAAACTTTGTTCGATTAACTCAAAATCTGCAACCAAAGATAATTTTTGGCAAGCAAGTTTTAGACGTTCCCAGTGCCGTGCTTTAAGCTCAATCTTATTTTGAAAAACACGAATTGTGGTAAAGCAGCCATCCCCATAATGAAATGCCCGGTCCAATAAAGGAATGGTCTCTACAGGTTGTCCATTTTTAAAACACCACATGTTTAATCCGTCCTTTATTTAAAACCACCCAACAATACAACACCTTTCATTTAATTAATAAATGACTGATTTTAAAAAATTATACCGATTTAAGAGAAACTTTTGAAACTTGTTATATATCAAGATTTAAGAATAACTTATCCATTTTTATTATTTCTATATTTTTCATATTAAATTCGTTTTTTATTATTTTTTTAGAATAAAGACTAGCGCTATTCTGCGTTCATGTTTTGAACATTTCGTATTTTTTGAGGGGTTATCTCATGCGTTTTTCTCAGTTAAAAGTCGGGGTTATTGCTGCATTACTTTCTGTTTCATCGTTTGCAGCTCAAGAATTCTTAAACGTTTCTTACGATCCAACTCGCGAGTTATATACAGATTTCAACAAACAGTTCGGTACTTACTGGAAACAGCGTACCGGTCAAGATATTGAGTTTAAACAGTCACACGGTGGTTCTGGTAAACAGGCTCGTGCAGTGATTGATGGCTTAAATGCTGACGTTGTGACATTAGCACTAGCTGCTGATATTGATGAAATTGCTGAAAAAGCAAAATTGCTTCCAACAGACTGGCAGAAAAAGTTACCGCAAAACTCTACTCCGTACACATCAACTATCGTGTTTTTAGTTCGTAAGGGTAACCCTAAACAAATTAAAGATTGGGGTGACTTAATCAAGCCAGGCGTGGAAATTATTACGCCAAACCCAAAAACTTCTGGTGGTGCACGTTGGAACTATCTTGCCGCTTGGGCTTGGGCAAAACATCAAGCAGGTGGTAACGATGCAAAAGCACAAGAGTTTGTTCGCCAAATTTATAAACACACCAAAGTTTTAGATTCAGGTGCCCGTGGTGCAACCACTACATTTGCTGAACGCGGAATTGGTGACGTATTACTGGCTTGGGAAAATGAGGCACATTTAGCTATCCGTGAACAACCTGGCAAGTTTGAGATTGTGACGCCATCTTTATCTATTTTGGCTGAGCCGCCAGTTGCAATTGTTGAAAAAAATGCAAAAAGGCAACTTAACTATTGCAAAAGGTTACCTCAACTATTTGTACTCACCTGCTGGTCAAGAAATTGCAGCACGTAATTTCTACCGTCCTCGCAATGCAGCTGTACTCAAAAAATATAGCAATGTATTTAAGCCATTGAAACTTGTCACCATTGATAAAGAGTTTGGCGGTTGGACAAAAGTACAAAAGCAACACTTTGATAATGGTGGTGTTTTCGATCAAATCGTGAAAATCAATAGTGCAGAGAAGTAATTCTTTGTTCTAACGATAAGGAGAACAGACATGACACACACTGTAATTGTTCCGGGTGTAGGTGGAAGTGAACATCAACATTGGCAATCTTGGTTGCAGCGTCAACTCGTGTCTAGTTCTCGCGTTGAGCAAAAAAACTGGGATAGACCCGTATTAAGCGAATGGATTGAGCAATTCGTTAACACAGTTCAAGCAGTACAAACACCAGTCCAAATTGTTGCGCATAGTTTCGGCTGCCTAACTAGTGTTGCTGCCTTAGCAGAGCATCCAGAGTTACAACTTCAAGTTAAAAAACTGATTTTGGTTGCTCCTGCAAATCCGGCACGTTTTGGTGAAGCGGGATTTGCCCGTCATAGTTTGACTGACTACAAAGATTATTTTCATCAGCTAAAAATTAATGTGCCTGCAATGCTACTCATTAGTGAAAATGATCCATGGTTAGACTTTTTTGATGCTTTACAGCTTGCGAAATCTTGGCAATTAACCCCGATTAACCTTGGACAAGTTGGTCATATTAATGTTGCTTCAGGTTTCGGTCCGTTTCCTGACTTACTGAATCATCTACTTCCTGAAGACTCGATGTGTAGCCACTCATCTATTGATCCGGTAAAGACACATTTCTCTTTGAAATTTGCTTAATACCTAGCTTTATACCGCGCCGTTTATCTTTATTTATTCGCTTACTGGTTTCAGCAGGCTTTTCTCTTTGAGGAAATATCATGTCGCAGCGATCCCGAGTGCTGCCTGGGTTTGGTCTATCATTGGGCTTCACCCTCGCTTACGTTTCTTTTATTGTGCTTATTCCATTAGCCGCAGTCTTTATAAAATCATTTGGAATCGGATGGGACGGACTATGGGAAATTTTAACCTCTGAGCGTATTTTAAAATCGCTTCAACTCAGCTTTAGTTCAGCCTTAATAGCGGCATTTATTAATGTTGTTTTCGGGCTACTTTTAGCTTGGTGCCTTGTCCGTTATAACTTTCCCGGAAAGCGTCTGGTTGATGCCTTAGTGGACTTACCTTTTGCACTTCCAACAGCGGTTGCAGGCATTGCGTTGACCTCACTCTATGCGCCTACAGGCTGGATCGGTCAATATTTAGAACCACTTGGTATTCAGGTTGCATATACCCCCATCGGGATTACGCTAGCTTTAGTGTTTATCGGCATTCCTTTTATTGTTCGAACCGTTCAACCGGTATTAAGCGATATTGAAACTGAACTTGAAGAGGCAGCTTCCGCACTCGGTGCAAATCGTTGGCAGACCATTACCAAAATTATTTTACCAATATTACTCCCTGCCCTATTTACAGGCTTTGCTTTAGCATTTGCTCGCGGTGTAGGTGAATATGGTTCTGTAATTTTCATTGCAGGTAACCAGCCGTTTAAAACTGAAATTGCTCCGCTTATGATCATTTCTCGCCTCGAAGAATATGACTATGCAGGTGCAACGACTATTGCAGCAGTGATGTTGGTTCTCTCTTTCATTATTTTATTTGTCATTAACTTACTTCAAGCATGGGCAAACCGTCGTACAGGGAGAAATGTCACATGAACCTACATACCGACAGCAATGCACTTGCCTTGAAATTGCAATCTCGTGACGCGACACGTGAACCAACTTGGGTACGTTATACGCTCATTACAATTGCACTGATTTTTTTCCTTAGCTGCCTCATGCTGCCACTTATTCTGGTTTTTGTTGAAGCATTTAAACAAGGCCTTGAAGTCTATGTTCAAGCTTTAATTGATCCAGATACGTTATCAGCAGTGAAATTAACACTATTGACCGCAGCAATTGCCGTTCCGATTAATGTGATATTTGGTGTTGCCGCTGCATGGGCTGTTTCCAAATTTCAGTTTAAAGGTAAAGCAATTTTAACCACCATTATTGATATGCCTTTTTCGGTTTCACCTGTTATTGCAGGTTTAATGATTGTACTGATTTTCGGTGCTCAAGGCTGGTTAGGCGGTTGGCTCATGGAACATGACATCAAGATTCTATATGCCGTACCTGCCATTGTTTTAGCGACCATCTTTATTACAGTTCCATTTGTGGCGCGTGAGTTAATTCCACTTATGGAAGCGCAAGGAACTGAAGAAGAGGAAGCAGCGATTGTACTCGGTGCATCAGGTTGGCAAACCTTTTGGAAAGTCACACTCCCTAACATTAAATGGGGTCTGATTTACGGCGTGATTTTGTGTAATGCCCGTGCAATGGGTGAGTTTGGGGCAGTATCAGTAGTTTCTGGCCACATCCGTGGTGAGACCAATACCCTACCTCTTCATGTCGAAATTTTATATAACGAGTACACCTTTAGTGCAGCTTTTGCGGTGTCCTCACTACTTGCTTTCTTGGCACTATTAACACTGATTTTAAAAACCTGGTTAGAACTACATCAAGACAAACCAGAACCGCATTCAACTGATTCGTAAGGAATGAAATCATGAGTATTCAAGTTAAAAATATTGAAAAACACTTTGGTGCATTCCATGCGCTTAAAAATATTTCACTCGATTTCCCAGAGGGTGAACTGGTTGCCTTACTCGGCCCATCTGGCTGCGGTAAAACGACGCTACTTCGTATTATTGCGGGTTTAGAGTCAGCAGATGGTGGTCAAGTCTTACTAGAAGGCGAAGATGCAACCAATGTACATGTCCGTGAGCGTCAGGTCGGTTTTGTTTTTCAGCACTATGCTTTATTCCGTCACATGACCGTATTTGACAATATTGCCTTTGGTTTACGTGTCCGTCCTCGTGCCACACGCCCAT
>NZ_POYH01000048.1:0-14125 GCF_002899995.1 Acinetobacter sp. AKBS16
GATCCCTTCCCGAACTCAGAAGTGAAACCTCTTAGCGCTGATGGTAGTGTGGGATTACCCATGTGAGAGTAAGTCATCGCCAGCTCATTATTCTAAACACCCCAATCTCAAAAGAGGTTGGGGTGTTTTTTTATATAGGAAAGCAATCAGAAAAGAGTTATTTCAAAGAATCATCGATACTAAAGAATAAGACAGAATAAAAATCCTATCGTTTTTAATAAATAAATTTCTATTTTTCTCATGAATTGATGAGTCAATGTATAGGATAAATCAGAACTCTATGCTATAAATAATTAATAGGCATGATTTTTGCTTGTTTTTTGGAAAGAGAAATATATGAAATTATCTGTTGGATTGAAAGTTGCGAATTCATTATCGTTAACGCCTCAATTGCAGCAGGCAATCCGTTTACTACAACTTTCTAGCCTAGAATTAGAGCAAGAAATCCAAATTCAATTAGATAGTAATCCATTACTTGAAAAAGTAGAAGATGAATCACTAGCAGAAAGTTTATCTACTTTAGAACACAAAGAAACTGATGATCTTACAACAGAGTTGAATGCTGATCACTTACCTGATGACTTGCCTGTTGATACTGAATGGGATGACATTTATACACATCAATCCACTGCTTTGGGTACTCCTGAGTTCGAAGAGCGTGAAGATAATCGCCAAGTTCACCTGACGCTTAAAGAACATATTTTGGAGCAAGTGAACTTACTGCATTTTTCAAAAATAGATCAGTTGATTGCTTATTGCATAGTTGATGCTTTAGATGATAAAGGTTTTCTGGATGCTAAATTAGAAGAGATTATTTTGGCAGTACAGCATTTATTAAGTGAGATGGATATAGATGAGGAAGTGGAAGAGGACGAAGTTTTAGTAGTCTTAAAACATATTCAACGTCTTGATCCAATTGGTATTGGAGCTCGTAATTTAGCTGAATGTTTAAAAGTTCAGTTGGAGTTCTTGCCTAGAGAAACTGAATATTTGAAAGAAGCTAGAAGTCTACTTCAATATTACGAATTACTGATTGCGAATGATCTTAATAAATTATTGAAGCAAACAGGGCTATCCAAGGAACAATTAAAATTTGCAGTTGATTTATTAAAAACATTAAAGCCTTATCCAGGCATGGATTTTGAAAAGCAAGAATCAGAGTATCAAATTCCTGACGTAGTCGTTGCCAAGAAGGACTTGCATTGGCAAGTTCAGTTAAATCCTGATGTGATGCCAAAATTAAGAATCAATTCTTTTTATTCGAGTATGATTCGTAGAGCAGATCAAAGTGATGATAATTTATATCTACGTAATCAAATGCTTGAGGCTAAAAATTTTATAAAAAGTATTGATGAACGGCACAAAACATTATTAAAAGTTGCGACTTGTATTGTTGAGCATCAAAAAGCATTTCTTGAAATAGGTCCCGAAGCAATGAAACCCTTAGTACTAAGGGATGTTGCAGAAGAAGTAGAATTACATGAGTCGACCGTTTCTCGCGTTACCACAAATAAGTATATGCTTACTCCACGTGGACTTTTTGAGTTGAAATACTTCTTTTCTAGTCATGTGGGGACAACCACCGGAGGTGAGGCTTCTTCTACCGCAATTCGGGCGATGATTAAAAAGTTAGTTTCTAATGAAAATCCGCGTAAACCTTTGTCTGATAATGCAATTGCTGCTTTATTGAAAGAAGAGGGAATAGAAGTAGCTAGAAGGACTGTAGCAAAATATAGAGAATCGTTACATATTCCATCGTCATCCGAGAGAAAAGTCTTGATCTAAATTTTGAAGTATGGCTATTCTACTCATTCATTATGACGAAATAATGAAATTTCATTTTCACCAAGAGGAGTAGCTAAAATGGTTTAATTGTCCCAAATTATCTTTTTAGATTGCATTAAATCGTTTTAGTTCTTCTTTATATAACCCAAAAAGGTGAGGGATAGAATTATGCAAATAACGATTCGTGGACATCATTTAGCAATTACACCAGCTATAGAAGAAAATATTAAAGCAAAATTTAATCAGTTAACGAAACATCTTGATCAGGTGAATAGTATGCAGATTAAATTAACGAAAGATCATCAGATTGATAAGCGCTCGCATAAAGGTAGCTCTAATCATGTGGCTGAAGCGATAGTTCGATTACCTGGAATTGAGCTGTTTGCTCAAGCAACAGCGGATGATATGTATACTTCAATAAAAAAACTGACTGAAAAATTAAAAAAACAATTGTTAAAATATCGGAAAATGCAATGTACGTATTCTCAAGTTGCTGTTTCTATTTAATAAGTTTTTTATAATTGAGAGAGGCTTGAAATATAGCCTCTTTTTTATTGATAAAATATAAACACGTACTGAATTCTTTGAAAAAGTTATAGTAAAATACTTCGTTTTACACCGTAGGTTGTGTCAGAGGTCTTTGCAATGAATAGTGAACAGCTCACTCAAATTTTAAAAGAAGCTTTTCCTGAGGCGGAAGTAGTGGTGAGCGGACAGGCTGGAAAATTTGACCTCCGTATCGTGGATGATCAATTTGAAGGTAAGCGTACTGTTGCCCGCCAACAAGCAGTTTATGCACCATTAAATACTTATATTGCAAGTGGCGAAGTTCATGCCGTAACAATTCGTGCGATGACCAAAGATGAATGGCGCAAAGCAAGCCTTTTCGGAGCTTAAATATTAATGGATAAATTTTTAATCACGGGCGGTGTTAAGCTCGAAGGGGAAGTACGCATTTCTGGTGCTAAAAATGCGGCTTTACCGTTACTTGCGGCAATGATTCTTGCTGACTCTCCAATTACATTAACCAATGTTCCAAATCTTAAAGATGTAAATACTTTGGTGAAATTAATTGGTGGACTGGGTGTCACAATTAGTTATGAAAATGACACGGTTAAGGCGGATACTTCTACTTTAGATAACCAGTTTGCTCCTTATGAGCTTGTCAAAACAATGCGTGCATCTATTTTGGTATTAGGGCCATTATTAGCGCGTTACGGAAATGCCAAGGTTTCATTACCTGGTGGATGTGCTATTGGCTCTCGTCCAGTAGATCAACACTTAAAAGCCCTAGAAGCATTGGGTGCACATATTGAAGTTGAAAATGGTTATGTACATGCCACTGTTGATGGTCGTCTGAAAGGCGGCGAAGTGGTTTTTGATATGGTTACCGTTGGTGGTACCGAAAATATTTTAATGGCAGCTGCTTTGGCAGACGGTGTAACCACAATTCGTAATGCTGCACGTGAACCTGAAATTACTGATCTTGCGCAAATGCTTATTAAAATGGGCGCAAAAATTGAAGGTTTAGATACGGATACATTGGTTGTTACTGGTGTAGAAAGTCTACATGGCTGTGAATATGCAGTTGTTGCAGACCGCATCGAAACAGGTTCTTACTTAGCTGCTGCTGCGATTACTGGTGGACGTGTAAAAACCACCCATACAGATCCTTCATTGCTTGAGGCTGTTTTAGATAAGTTTGAAGAAATGGGTGCTGAAGTTACCCGTGGCGATGACTGGATTGAATTGGATATGTTGGGTAAGCGTCCTAAAGCAGTAAGTTTTAGAACACTACCTCACCCAGAATTTCCGACTGACATGCAAGCACAAATTATGGCTGTAAATGCAATTGGCCGTGGGTTTGCAACGATTTCCGAGACCATTTTTGAAAATCGTTTCATGCATGTTCCTGAATTGTCACGTATGGGTGCTAATATTCAGGTCGAAGGCCATGATGCTGTTGTGACGGGTGTTGAAAAATTACAAGCAGCACCTGTAATGGCAACAGATTTACGTGCTTCATTCTCTTTGGTTTTAGCGGCTTTGGTTGCTGAAGGTGATACATTAATTGACCGTATCTACCATATTGACCGTGGTTATGAGCATGTCGAAGAAAAACTTCAAGGTTTAGGTGCCAAAATTAAGCGAGTAAGTTAATGAATGACGTAAGAAACGATGATCCTAATTTTAACGTAATGGGTAATTTTGATCATGGTTTAACCTTGGCACTGAGTAAAGGACGTATTTTAAAAGAAACATTACCTTTACTTGCTACAGCCGGTATTAACTTGCTTGAAGACCCGGAAAAATCGCGTAAGTTGATTTTTCCAACCACACATAAGCAGGTTCGTATTTTAATTTTACGTGCGTCTGATGTGCCAACTTATGTTGAGAATGGTGCAGCTGACTTAGGTGTAGCAGGTAAAGACGTACTTATGGAACATGGCGCTCAGCATGTCTATGAGTTATTGGACCTGCAGATTGCGAAATGTAAATTAATGACTGCTGGTAAAGTAGGAATGGAACGCCCAAAAGGTCGTTTAAAAATTGCCACTAAGTATGTCAATCTTACACGTCAATATTATGCGAGCTTAGGCGAGCAGGTGGATGTTATTAAACTTTATGGTTCTATGGAGTTAGCACCATTAGTTGGTTTGGGCGATTATATTGTTGACGTAGTGGATACTGGAAATACTTTACGAGCAAATGGTCTTGAGCCATTAGAAGAAATTTGCAAAGTATCTTCACGTCTTATTGTCAATAAAGCGAGCTTTAAGCGTAAACAGGTTTTATTGAACCCAATCATTTCCCAACTTGAACAAGCTGTTCAATCACGTTAAAAGTAATTTCCTATCATGCTTTTGCGATAGTTGTAGATATGATGCCCACAAGAGCTTAGAAAAAGAGTAAACTTGGTTTTTCTTTTTCGCCTTGTGGGTAAATTGATGCGACGTTTATCGACTCAAGATCAGAACTTCAAACAGGTTTTTGCCGAGCTTTTAGCTTTTGAAACCGTTAATGATCCTAATTTAGTTCAAACAGTAGATCAAATTATTGCTGATGTTCGTCAGCATGGTGATGATCATGTTTTAAAACTTACTCAACAGTTCGATCGACATCCAGCGCATCAATTTTCCGATCTAGAATTGTCTCAACAACAACTTAAAGCTGCTTTTGATGGTTTAAATCAAGAGATCCGTGAAGCCCTGCAACTTGCAGCTGACCGTATTCGTACTTTTCATGAAGCTCAAAAACAAGATAGCTGGACTTATGTAGATGATTTGGGTAATACCCTAGGACAAAAAGTGACGCCACTTGATCGTGTTGGTATTTATGTACCAGGCGGACTTGCATCTTATCCTTCATCTGTACTTATGAATGCGGTACCAGCACATGTGGCCGGTGTACCTGAAATTATTATGGTTGTGCCAGCGCCAAATGGTGAACTAAATCCACTCGTTTTAGCTGCCGCCTATCTAGCAGGTGTTAGCCGAGTATTTACCATTGGTGGGGCACAAGCTGTTGCTGCTTTAGCTTATGGTACTCAAACTGTTCCACGTGTTGATAAAATTACGGGTCCTGGAAACCGATTTGTAGCAGCAGCTAAACGTGCTGTATTTGGTCAGGTGGGTATCGACATGATTGCTGGACCTTCTGAGATATTAGTTTATGCAGAAGGTGTGAATAATGCTGAATGGTTAGCGATGGATGTATTATCTCAGGCTGAACATGACACAGTAGCTCAAGCTATTTTCATTACTCCAGATGAAGCATTATTAGAAGCAGTAGAGTCTGCAATTGAGAAACATTTAAATGAATTGCCTAAAGCCGAGATTGCGCGTACATCGATTGAAAATCGTGGTGCATTAGTTTTGGTAAAAGACCGTGCTGAAGCAGTTGATTTGATTAATCAGGTTGCACCAGAGCATTTGGAATTATGCCTTGATGATGCCGAAGCGATGAGCCAAGATATTCGTCATGCAGGGGCAATTTTTATGGGTCGCTATACACCTGAAGCAATTGGTGATTATTGTGCTGGCCCAAACCACGTATTACCGACATCTGGCACAGCTCGTTTCTCTTCGCCACTTGGTGTATATGATTTTCAAAAGCGCTCTAGTTTGATCATGTGTTCAAAAGATGGTGTTAAGACTTTGGCTAAAACAGCTGATGTACTTGCTGTTCAAGAAAATCTCGATGCCCATGCACGCTCGGCGCGTTATCGTTATCAATAAGTTTTAAGCCTATCAGTGTTTTTCATGATTATTCAGGGCTGACTTTCAGCCCTTTTTTGAGATAAGACTATGACTGTATCTACAGCACAAATGCGTTTTTGGAGTCCTGAGGTTCGTGAATTAGAGCCGTATGTGCCAGGTGAACAACCTAAAATCCAGAATCTATTAAAGTTAAATACCAATGAAAACCCGTATCCACCTTCACCAAAAGTAGTAGAAGCAGTTCAAGCGGTGTTACATGAACAAGCCGATGTGCTGCGTCTATATCCAGATCCGGATGCGACAGCGTTAAAGCAAGCAATTGCCAAACAACAGAATATTGATGTATCTCAAGTTTTTGTAGGTAACGGTTCTGATGAGGTGTTGGCTCATATCTTTAAAGCATTTTTTCTTCAAGATGAACCAATCCTGTATCCGGACATCACTTATAGTTTCTATCCAGTTTATAGCCAATTTTTTGGCACAAAAACAAAAGAAATTCCTCTCAATGAGAATTTCGAAATTGATGTGCGAGATTATACCCAGCCAAATGGTGGGGTTATTATTACCAACCCAAATGCACCAACCAGTATTGCGCTCAGCTTGGCAGAAATCGAACAAGTATTACAGGCAAATCTGGATCGCGTGGTTGTGATTGATGAAGCTTATGTTGATTTTGGTGCTGAGTCAGCTGTAAGTTTGATAAACCGCTATGAAAATCTTGTGGTATGCCAAACGACTTCAAAGTCTCGTTCTTTAGCAGGCCTACGAGTCGGATTTGCGATTGCTCAGTCGCACTTGATTGCAGCACTTGAGGCTGTAAAAAATAGTTTTAATTCATATCCAATTGATCGCTTTGCTATTGCAGCAGCGGTAGCTTCTTTTGAAGACCAGGCTTATTTTGAAGAGCAGTGCCAAAAAGTTATAACAAGTCGAGAGAAACTTGTTCGTGATTTAACTGAACTTGGTTTTAACGTTTTGCCATCGAAAGCGAATTTTATTTTTGCTACGCATTCACAGCATGATGCTGGGCAACTTGCACAAAAATTACGTGAGCAGGGCATTATTGTTCGTTACTTCAATAAGCCTCGCATTAATCAGTTTTTACGTATCACGGTTGGAACTGATGAGCAAAACGCGCGTTTAATTCAAACTTTGAAGCAAGATATTCTTTAATACTTATTCTGCTGTGCTGTTCATCAAGTTCAGCATAGCAGAGATTTTATCAAGGCTTTCCTGATATTCAGCCTCAGCCTCTGAAGCAAAGTAATACCGCCGCCTGCCCAAATAGAGAGCTGGTTTTGATATTGTTGAAAACTACGAATTAAAATATTCCAGCGTCCAGTACCATCGAAATTAAAATATCCTAAAGTGCCGCAATATGCTCCCCGAGGTGCGCCTTCTAGCTCTTCAATAATTTGCATTGCCCGAATTTTAGGAGCTCCTGTAATTGAGCCTCCTGGTAAAGCAGTGAGCAACATCTGCATAGGATTAATATCATTTTTAAGTGTAGCCGTAATCTCACTCACCATATGATGAACTTGATTGAAGCTCTCAATTTCGAATAGTTTTGTTGTTTTTACCGAACCTGTATTGGCATAAATGCTCAAATCATTACGTAATAGATCAACGATCATCACATTTTCTGCTTGATCTTTTTTAGAATCTTTTAAAGTTTGTTTTGAAAGTAAATCCTGCTCTTTATTCTCATAACGAGGCATTGTACCTTTAATGGGTCTGGTTTTAATTTGCTTATTTACATTAAATTCAATAAATAATTCAGGAGAGCAACTTAACAACTCAAATTCTGTTAATTTTAAATAACCAGAATATGGTGCATTGGTTAAATTCCATAGCTCATCTGCTTTATTTAATAATGAACCATTAAAATTCGCTTTGAATTCTTGAGTAAGGTTAATTTGATAACAATCTCCTGCCTTAATATATTCTTGTATTTTATGAAAAGCAGTTAAGTATGTATTTTTAGACCAGCGAGGATGAATATTTTTTTCGAGTTTAAAATTGTTTTTTTGTAGTTTGCTAGAAGGTTTATTGAGTAGAGCTGAAAGATAGTTAAAAATTTCAAAAGCATTATTTTCATCGCTAAAAAAATACCATTCATTATTTATTTTTTTAATAAAAGAATAATAGGAACCTATAAATAAAGACGGTTGTTTATGTGATTGATTATTTATAAATTGATGTGCAGAAAAGTCATAACTAATAAAACCAATATATCCGCCCTTAAAACTTATTTTTTCTCTATTGCTATTTTTTAGTTCTTGAGATTGGAATTGTGTAAAATCTAAAAGATTTTCTATATAAGATGAAAACTTATATTTATTTAAATCAGTTTTAGTGAATAAAAAGTTTTGGTTATTTTGAGTGATTAAATAATTTTTTGGCAAAAAACCAATAACAGGATTGTTATCATCTTGAAGATATACAAGTCCAGTTAACTCTTCTAATTTTTTTAAAATATCAGCAGCGGAGTAATAGCTTTCTAAAGAGATTTTTTTCTTTAAATGAGACATTTTAAACATGTGAGAGTTTGGAAGAGGTGGCATAGTTTACTACAAGTTAGAGTTCAACAGGCAGTTGAGTGAAAAGACCCTAACATTTCGTGGAAAAAATAACCGAATTATCCTTCAGCCTTCAGAGTAGTAATAAATCTTTTTAGTTAGTCAGACACCGTACCGTTTGTCGGGTAATTGGCAAAAAATGTATTACAGTAGTTGAACAAAAATTAACGTAGCTGTAATTTAGTAATTGCTAAGCAAAACTACTCAAGGATTGGAAGTTTCGGTTGCCATAAAAGAAAAATGCAACTTGAGACAGTGAGAGTGGTTAAAGTCAAAAAATAAATGCTCTTGGGAGAGTGCTCAATGAAAATGTTCACTAAACTTGCTTTAGTTTCTTCTTTAGCTATCAGTGCAAATGCAATGGCAATGCAATCAATGGATGATGCTGCGCTTAGTGCTGCTACAGGTCAAGATGGTATTAATATTGGTATCGCTCTAGGTTCAGGTGGTATTTCTATCGATAAATTATATTTACACGACAATGATGGTTTGGCTGATACGACAAATATCACTGGTGCTTCAGGTACTGCTGGTTCAATCGCAATTAGTGGTGTTACGGTAACTCAAAAAGATACAGGTAATCTTTTAGATTTAGTAATTGATACAAATGGTGCTTCAGGCTCAAACGGTGCTTTCTTAAACGTTGCAGCAACCGTAGGTGCGGTTGATGTACATGTAGGTTCAATTGGTGTAGGTACTTCTGGTACGTTAAATACGACTACTGCTGTACGTGGTATTACTGAAACAGCTCCAACTGAAATTATTTCTGGCTTAGATTTATCTTTAGGCGCAATTTCAGCTAATGTTCAGTTAGGTTCGACACCACAAGGTGCAATGATCAAAGTAAATTCAAGTTTGCAAGGTGGCTTAACACTATCTAACTTTGGTATTAATGATGCTGCTGGTAAGGGTAAAATTGTCCTAGACAAAGTAATGGTTCGTGGTGCGGGTAATACAACTGGTGACTTGGAGGTAAATGCGAACATTTCTGTTGTTCCTACAGGTTTACGTATCCAAAATAACAGTACACAAGGTATGAACGTTTATGCACAGGGCGTACACCTAGGTGCAGCGGGTAATGCTTCAATTGGTGACTTAGAAATCCAAGGTTTAAATGTAGGAACTTCTACAATTACTATTTCTGGTCACTAATTTAAAGGCTGATAAAAAGCGCGTTTATACGCGCTTTTTTATTTATCTTAATAAAACTAATATCTACGCTTTTCTGTTTAAATAATATTAGCTTATATAATAAGAAAGATTATAAAACATTTGAAATGAGAATTAATTATCAGTTTATAAATGTAAAACTATGCATTCATCAAAAAGATTAAAAAAAAGCTGTTTTTTACAAAAAAAAAAGGTATCTTCAACACACAGGGAAGAGCTATTGCTCTAAGAATAAAATGAATAAGGCCGGTAGGCCACCATTTAGACCAAGTGCTTATGTTAGAGATAGTTTTAGGCTCAGCATTGATGTATTACTTTGCGACAGAAGCCTTCGAAATAGAAAAAAAGCCGCCGGGAACTGTTTATTATACAGAGACTGCCGATTCACGTAATTTATCATTTCATCGAAACCATATTGAACCAGTTACCATAAAACCAGCTGTCGAAGACCAATTTCGTGGCATTGTCCGACAAGCCTACGATTATAGTTGTGGATCTGCTGCACTTACGACTTTATTAAACGGCTATGTTGGAACGAGCTTAACTGAACAGCAAACAATGAGTGGTTTGCTGCAGTATGGTGAATATCAACGTATTATTGAGCGACGAAGTTTCTCGTTACTTGATATGAAACGCTTTGTCACAGCAATTGGTTTAGAAAGCGGTGGTTATCGCGGGGAGTTTTCTGATTTAGTTAAACTCGGCCAACCTGCAATTGTGCCTATTTCATATGCTGGTTTTAAACATTTTGTCGTATATAAAGCTTATAAAGATGGACGAGTATACGTAGCTGACCCTGCTTTAGGGAATATCAGTTTTGATGAGGGACGTTTTAAAGAAATTTGGGATAATAATACTTTATTTGTTATTTCTGTTCCTGAATCACAGCGCAAAGACTTATTGGCGTTAAAAGATACAGATATGCGCCATGTGGAAGACGCAACGGTCAATAGATATGCTTTTGTTGATGTGCAATATCCGGCATTTAATTATGATCGTTTAGCAAATAAAGCTTCAACTATGAGACGTGTCTTGGATAACGATAATCATTCTGCGACTTATGGACAGCCGATAGAAACCTATATGCGGCTTTATTACAAACGTAAATAGTCAAATTTAAAGTTAGTAAAATAAATAAATTGGGTAGGAAAAACATGAATAATCGATGGATAAATATGAGTGTGTTGGCTTTAAGTATGAGCGCCATTACAGGGACAATTTATGCCGAAGATCAGGTACAACAAACACAGGTAGAATTATCGAATCAGAGCACGGATGCAGGAGTCGAGGTAAATTCTCTAGCTGCTGAAGCAACAAATTCTTCTTCTGTTAGTACAGATGCGGGAACACAAGCTTCTGAAACACCTTATACAGAGAATGTACCTGAAAATAATAGTGGGGCAAATCAAGCTGCTAACGCCCTACAGAAGAAAGAAGGTGATGCAACTCAAGAGACAAATTTACAAGAGGTATTTACTTCAAATGAACGTCAATACTCTTTGATTAAGAAGGGCGTAATTTCTTCTTATTATGATCTCGACTATACCTATTATCGCGATACTCGAATTGATTTGGCTTTAGCAGATAATTCATCTCAGCTTAATCGTTTACGTGTTGAGGAAGATGCAAACCATACATTAACAAATAGTTTTACTTTGCAATATGGGGTATTAGATAACTTAACTTTATCCGCAACTCTTCCTTTTGTAGCAAAGTCTGAAATTATTCGTGATACAACAACTGCAGGATTGGGTGATATTTCACTTGGTGCGCGTTGGGAACCGTTTCCTTTAAAACAAGGTCGTTTACCTTTGGTTCTTTTTGGTAGTCTGTCAACGAAGACTGGCGATAGTCCTTATGAGATTGGTTTAGATGAATTGTCAACGGGTAAAGGTTATTACTCAGTTGGTGTGGGAGCAAGTACCCGTAAATATATTGATCCAGTCGTTCTCTTTGCTTCTGCTTCTGCCAATTACGGCTTTAAAGAAAGTGGCCTTAATCAAGCCCGAGGTTCGCGTACATTAACTTCATTTGATCCAGGGATTAGCGGTGGCTTTTCTTTTGGTTTCGCTTACTCATTTAACTATGATGTGTCTTTAACCATGTCATATCAGCAAAGTTTCAATATGGATGCCGAATTCCAGTTTGAAAATGGAGAAAGCTATAAATCACCTGATCAAAGTAGTGCGATGTTGTCTTTTGCTTTAGGTGTTCGGGTTTCGCCTGAAACGATCGTTAACGGTACGGTTGGTATTGGTTTAACTGAAGATGCACCAGATATTTCACTTGGTCTGTCATTCCCGTTAGATATTTTAGGTTTTAATAAAAAACAAAAATAAGGAGATATGCAGGTGAAATATCCTAAATTATGTCCTTTAACGGCGGCAATTGTTATCTCCGGTTTTTCTAGCTTTGCCAATGCTCAATTAGGACAAAACTTAGCTGTTGATATTCGCTCACTATCGATGGGGAATGCTGTAACTGCAGACCCCCCTGGTATTAGTGCAGTTCATTTTAACCCTGCAGCTTTAGCAAAAATTGATGGCCTGCAAACAGATGTGCAGGGGATCCTTGCTAACTTTGATATTCAGCGTGAGTTTTCAGCTCCACCTGGTTATAACATCTTTGGTTATTCAGATGACCCTCTAGTTTGTAATGATGGTCCTGAGGTTTCAGCTAATATTTGTACAGATTTTAAAGGGACAGTACATGGTGATGTGGAGTACGCGAGCCTGTATGTACCTATTCTTAAAAAAATGGTAGATCTCGGAGCTGGTTATCCACTAGTTGCTCCTACAGCAGGAATTGCCTATAAACCACCTGGTTCAAAAATTACCTACGCGACCGCCATGTATGCTCCATTAGTCGCAGGTTTTGGGGCAGAGAATGGTAATCCAGGTAACTACATGGGCCAACAAGTTGCAGTTGAGCGGATCACCTATTTATCCCCATCTTTCGGTTATCAGGTAAATGATCATTTATCGATTGGTGCTTCCGTAGGGATGTCCTATAACGCAATCGCACTGAAAACTGATTTACGTTTTCCGAATGAGATGATTGGTGTATTGCGTATGGTTGATGAAGTTGTGTGTGCTCCCTTTAAAAATAATAGTGACATGATTACTGATTTACTATTATTTGGTATGTGTAATGCCCAAGAAGGTATGAATCCATTTAATAAAATGGGGGCATTACAAGTTTCATTAGAACAATCATTAAGTCCAAGCTATAACTTAGGCTTACTTTGGGAACCAACAGACGATTTTGGTTTTGGTATGGTATATCAAAGTGCTGCCAAAATGCGTTTAAAAGGAAAATATCTGATTGATAATGCGAAGGCTCCCCAAGAACTTATAAAAGGCCTTAACTCATCTGCTACGGGGCAAATTTTAGCTGCTATTCTTGGTCTACCTGGTTATGTCCCTGATATAGAATCAGGTTTGGTTGCAATGGATCTTGAATATCCAGCACATTTCCAAGCAGGTATTAAATATAAAATATTACCAGATTTACAAGTTAACTTTGATGTAGGATGGACTGATTATTCTGCATGGAATAAATTTAAATTTGAGTTTGACCGCCAAATCACCTTATTAAAAGTAGCTAAACTTTTATCTAATGACGTTACTGATAACTCATTAGCATTACCATTGAAATTCACTTCGCCGTGGAGCTGGGGAATTGGCCTTGAATATTCAGCAACTGATCGTTTGAAATTAAGGGCTGGTTATGAGCCGCGTGCCAGTTCAATACCTAATGATAAACGCAATACTATGGTTCCGATCAATAATGCGCAATTATTTGGTCTCGGGTTAGGGTATCGTTTTGATGCTGATACAGATCTGGATCTTTCAGTAGGTTTCCTTCGTAGCCGTGACAATATTCCAGCTTGTACAAGTACATTATCGAATAAGTGTGGTGTCGATAATATTTTATTAAACCCTTATTCTGGCTTAGATGTAAAAACGAATACCAAAATTACAGTACTTGGTTTGAGCTATAGAACGAAATGGTAAGACTATATAAATGGATGTTTAGCCCTAAATTTGCTATCACAACTTTATGCGTTGCGATAGCAAGTATTTCTGTATCTTATGCAGACGGTTTTTATACAATTATTGGGCCAGATGGGCGACCTATGATTGTACCGAGTAAAAGAATTGATCAAAAAAAACAACCTATCCCTAAAATAGAGGAAAGAAAACCACAAACTCAGCAGAATCAACCAATAGTAGATTCTGTACAAAAAGCATCTAAAGAAAAAGAGCAAATTAAAAATTTATCGAAAAAACTGGAACAACATGTCCAAGAAAAATTAAATACTGCACCGACTGCACCGACTGCACCGACTGCACCGACTGCACCGACTGC